>CALEAR010000158.1 GCA_937943665.1 uncultured Alcanivoracaceae bacterium | reverse complement strand
AATACGTTTTGCGATGCGATGGCAGCACCTAACAACAAGGTAATAAGTAGGGCCTTCACCCCCTTGGCCTGCTGCGGGTTTTGCTTACCAATTAAAGCGAGAATGCGGTTTGCCAGTGCATCCGCCACGCCGGATTTCCCAATGGCCACCGCAAAAGCACCTAATAAGGCATACGATAGTGCCACTGTGGCACCGCCACCCAAGCCCGATTGAAAGGCGCCGAGGGTTTCATGGATGGATAACCCCCCAAGCAAACCACCGGCCATGGCGCCCACAATTAAGGCCACCACCACATGCACGCGGCATAAACTCAGCACCAACATTAGCGCCACCGCCACCACCACAGCGTTCATGGCTAGATCCCCATTTTACTTTTCACCCGGCGCACTGTGCTTCATGAGGCCTTATGTGTCAATAAGCCCTCTCACCCCCTTACATTTATTACCGTAAGACAGCACAATACGGCTTTTTTCATATCGCTAAAATGGTTTGCCATGTCTTGCACCTCTTCCGCTGATACGCAGCGTCAATTACGCCGAGATCTTAAACCTCGGCACCTAGCCATGATCGCCATTGGCGGCTCCATTGGCACAGGGTTATTTGTGGCCTCTGGCGCCACCATTGCCGAAGCCGGCCCCGGTGGCGCCCTGCTTTCCTATGCCTTAGTGGGCCTAATGGTGTACTTCTTAATGACAAGCCTCGGGGAGTTAGCGGCTTACTTGCCCGTATCGGGCTCCTTCGCCACTTATGGAGCCCGCTATGTGGATCCTGCCTTTGGCTTTGCCTTGGGGTGGAACTTTTGGTTTAGCTGGGCCATTACGGTGGCGGTGGATCTTGTGGCGGCACAATTGGTAATGGGATATTGGTTTCCCACTGTGCCGGGGTGGATCTGGAGCGCGCTCTTTTTGGCCGTCATTTTTGGCATCAACTATGTTTCGGTAAAAGGATTTGGAGAAACCGAGTACTGGTTTTCCCTTATTAAAGTGGCCACAGTGGTGATCTTCATCATCACGGGAACCTTAATGATCTTCGGCATTTTAAGCCCAGGTGAGGGGTTAGAAAAAACCAAAGGCTGGGATAACTGGACCATGGGCGATGCGCCCTTTGTGGGTGGCCTGCCTGCCATGATTGGGGTAGCCATGTATGTGGGGTTCTCGTTTCAGGGCACAGAGTTAATTGGTATTGCGGCGGGGGAATCTGAGAACCCCGCTAAGCATATTCCCCGTGCGGCGCGTAAAGTATTTTGGCGTATTTTATTATTTTATATTTTCGCTATATTCATTATTAGTGTGCTTATTCCTTATAACGCTCCTGAGCTGTTAAGTAATGATGTGGGAGATATTAATGTCAGCCCCTTCACCTTGGTATTCGAAAACGCCGGGTTAGCCATGGCCGCCGCTGTGATGAATGCGGTGATCCTTACGGCGGTGCTCAGTGCGGGCAGTTCAGGTATGTACGCCTCCACCCGCATGTTGTTTGCCCTCGCCCGTGAAGGCAAAGCCCCACGCTGGTTTGGCAAGCTTTCACGCTCTGGGGTACCGCGCAATGCCCTCTACGCCACCACCTTAGTGGCGGCTTTATGCTTCTTTACTCTGTTTTTTGGGGAAAGCTCTGTCTACATTTTATTATTAAACATCTCGGGCATGACGGGGCTAATCGCTTGGCTAGGCATTGCGGTGAGCCACTATCGTTTCCGCAAGGGATATGTGGCCCAAGGGCTTGATTTAGCAGCTTTGCCTTACCGCTCTTCCTTTTTCCCCTATGGGCCCATATTCGCCTTCTCCCTGTGTTTAATTATTACCCTAGGGCAATATTACGATGGCTTTGTTTCTGGCCATTTTGTACTGAGTGAGTTCTTACTCACTTACATTGGTTTGTTATTATTCTTAGGCGTGTGGTTAGGTTACCGCCTCAAACACAAAACCCGTTTTGTCCCCCTACAAGCCATGAAGTTTACCCAAGACCCCCATGCTAAATGAGTTTTTGCACGTGGCCTTTACCCTATGGCCACTGTTTTTTACTTTTGCTTTGGGCATTGCCGTAGGCAAGGTGGCACCCGCTTTCCTTATACGCTGGGCCAACTATGCATTAGTGCCCTTAGTGTGGGGCATCTTATGGGTGATTGGCGTGAAATCCGGCGAAGTGCTTGGCAGCCTGCACCAAGGCATCAACACCTTAAAGCAAGGGCTCTTATACGGCGGCGGCACTAGCTTGGCGGCTTTCATTGTGCTGTGGCCTTTGGGTAAACATTTTGTGGCGCCCAACACCCACAGGGCCCCACGCCACTGGCGTGCCATTATTCGCCCCATTAAAGAGTGCGTTATTGCCTTTGCTTGGGTGTTAGCGGGTGTTTACTGCTATCGTTTAGGGGTAGATAACACTTGGCTTGGGGAACATATCCTCCAAATCCGGTATTGGCTGTATGTGCTGCTTGTTTTAGTGGGCATGGAGCTAGCCAACATTCATTTCCAACGGGCATGGCTGGCACACCGTGTGTTGCTTGTCCCAGTGTTGGTGCTGCTTTCTTCCTTAGCCACTGGCGCCATAATTAGCGTATTCACGGGCGAAACGCTCACCACCGCTTTAGCGTTAAGCAGCGGTTTTGGTTGGTTTAGCTTATCGGGCGCCTTGGCAGATCAACACCTTGGCGCCGGTTACGGTAGTGTGGCCGTGATCACCGATTTATTCCGTGAGCTCTTTGCCATTGCTGCTGTGTTTTTATTAGGCCAACGCAGCGCCATTAGCAGTATTGGCGTGGGAGCAGCCACCGCCACCAGCACCACCCTGCCCTTTATTCGGCGTGCTTATGCCGCACATTTTGTGCCCATTGCCTTAGTAAGCGGGCTCACTTTATCCTTATTAGCTCCCCTGCTCATGACCTTTTTCATGGGCTTATCAGCAATGGGGGCGTAAATTAGGTACACTCTGCCCAAGAAAACAAGGGTGAGGTTTATGATTTACTTGCTTGATGGCCATGTTACTTTCGAAGAGATCATCAAAAAAAGTCGCTTTTTAACGCAAGCGGTGCCTGTGCAAACCCCTGCCGAGGCCATGCAAAAAATCGAAGAGCTTTCCACCCCTAGCGCCACCCATAACTGCTGGGCTTGGAAGATTGGTGAAGAATACCGCTTTAGCGATGATGGCGAGCCCGGCGGCACCGCAGGCCGCCCCATGCTTGCTGCCATTGAAAACCAACAGTTTGATCGAGTGCTGGCCGTTTGTACCCGTTGGTACGGCGGGATTCAGCTAGGCACTGGCGGGCTTGCCCGCGCCTATGGCAGTGGCGTGAACCAATGTTTACAAGATGCCCCTAAAACCCTGTACGTTCCACGCCAACGTTTGCAAGGTCATTGCCCTTACAGCGAAATTAACCATTTAAAATCCCGCCTCGCGCAATTCAATACCATTATCGAAAATGAATCTTTTGATGAATTTGGTGCCTTATTTACCATTGCGGTGCCCGTGGAGCATGTGCAAGCGTGCCAACACCTTTTACAACAGCTCACCAGCGGTGCATCACAATTCATTGAATTATAATATTTTTATTAAAAGCCCTAATTTAATTTGTGTGATTTTTGTAACAAATCACATTTTCTGTGCGAAATCATATTGCGCTGAGGGCTTATCCCTTTATAATTCATTGCATTTAGCTACAAAGTTATAAATAACATTAAGTTTATTATTGAGTTGCTTGGCGTATTTTTTCTTGCTTTTTTTTACAAGTAACGGCCGAACTCAAAACAACATTTGGATAAGCCCATGTCTCAAAGCCTCGCGAACAAGTGGCAATCTTTCCCCCAGCCACACAAAAGCATACTTCTTTTTTGCGTAATTTCCTTAGCGGTTCTTTCCGTTTGGCCCTCTTCAAAACCCGATATCATCATTGAGCGCCCCATGGTGCTTGAAGAGCTTGCCAACTTGCAGAAGGTTTCTACCTCTGATCCTTTCGCCAAGGTGGAAGAGGCCTCCTCTTCAGAGGTTAAAGAAGAAAGTAACCTAGCGGCCGTGGAGCCTGTTCCCTTCCACTACACCATTGAGCAAGGCGATACCCTGAGCACTATTTTCGATCAGTTTCGCATTGATAACACCACCATGCGCGCCATTTTAGCCAGCGATGAAGAGCTACTCGCTCTGGATGTGCTACGCCCTGGGCAAGAGCTGGTGTTTCAATTCAGCGCCCACGATTTTGATCAACAACTTGAAAGTATGACCTTGGTAAAAAGCCCTGCCCACAAGGTTATTTACCAACGCGTGGATGATAAGCACTTTGCCTTTGAAGAGTTTATGCTCGATACCGAATGGCTTGAAAGCGTGTATGCAGGCCATATTGAGGGCAGCTTTTATGTTAGCGCCAAGCGCGCAGGCCTTAGCGATGATGCCATTGTGCGCGCTAGCCATATTTTCCAAGAGCAAATTAACTTTGCCCGTGATATTCATGCGGGGGATCGTTTTGAAGTGGTAGTGGGCCGAGAAATGGTGGGCGATACCCCCACCGGTAACACCCGCATTGAAGGGGTACGCTTACACAGCCGCGGCAAAACCATCAGTGCCTTTTTACACGAAGATGGCCACTTCTATAACCACAAAGGGGAAAGCCTCACCCCCGCCTTTTTACGCTACCCCACAGCGCGCCAATACCGTGTGAGTTCTCCCTTTAACCCACGCCGCTTGCACCCCATTACTGGCCGAGTAAGCCCCCATAACGGTGTGGATTTCGCTGCTCCCATTGGCACACCGGTGCTTTCCACGGGCGATGGCGTGGTAACCCGTGTGCGCAACCACCCCTTCGCTGGTATTTATGTGGAAATTGAACATAGCAGTACCTTTAAAACGCGCTATCTTCACCTAAGCAAAGCCCTAGTAAGACGTGGCCAACGGGTAAGCCGTGGGCAGCGTATCGCCCTTTCGGGCAACACGGGACGCAGCACGGGCCCGCACCGGCTTTTTGAACTGCATGTGAATAATCGCCCAGTGAACCCGCTCACCGCCGATATCCCCATGGTGAGCTCCATTGATAAGAAAGCTTTACCCGCCTTTAATGATCGCGTGGCCATGCTTGAAGATCTGATGGGTAAGCATCAAACTAACGAAGGTTGATCTCCATTCCATGAGCCACCCCTAGGGGTGGCTTTTTTAATTCGTGATCTGGGCAACTCTTCATCCCAAACTTTACGCTAGAATCCCTTTATTGCAGCCTAGTGGGCACCACTCATTCCAACAACAAAGAAGGGGAAGGTATGCGAGCATTAGTGTTATTGCTCGGTGTATTGGGGTGGCTTAGCGCATGCTCGCCAGCCAAAGATGACCCCATTCCATTTGATATGTCCCACATTGAGGAAGAAGGTCTTGTTGTGCTCACGCGTAACGCCCCCACCACCTATTTTATCGACCGCGATGAAAACCCAGTGGGGTTCGAACACGATGTGGTGCAAGATTTCGCCCGCTACTTAGGTGTGGAGGTGCACTTTAAGCAATACGATAGCATCAAGGATATTCAAGAGGCCCTTGCCCAAGGTGAAGGCCACTTAGCAGCGGCGGGGCTCACAGAGCTTGAAAGCCGCTCCGAACGTTTTGAAGTGGGCCCTCGTTATTACCAAGTACAACCCTATGTGGTGTGCCGCCGAAACGGCCCCCAACCTAAGCGTTTAGAAGATCTCACCGAGGTGTCTTTATTGGTAACGGGGGAATCAAGCTATGTGGAGCTACTTGAACAACTAAAAGCCAACCAAGAGCCTGAGCTCAGATGGAACGTGGCGGAGGATCTCACCACAGAACAAATTTTAGAAAAGGTATGGCGCGAAGAAGTGGATTGCACTGTGGCTGATGATAATATTTTCGCCATTAATCGCCGTTACTTCCCTGAACTGACCGAGGCCTTTCCCCTTAGCGATACGCCAAATTATTTAGTATGGCTTTTGCCCAAGGGCGCCACAGAACTAAAAGATGCCTTATTTGAATGGTATGAAGATGCTAACGATGAAGCCCGCATTACCTTTTATGCAGCGCGCTATTTTGCCCATGTGGAAAACTTCGATTATGTGGATGTTGCCACCTTTGTACGGCGCATTAGCAGCCGCTTGCCCAAGTATGAAGCCCTGTTCCGTGACGCTGCGGCTAAATATCACCTAGATTGGCGCTTGCTTGCAGCCCAGGCTTACCAAGAATCCCACTGGGACCCTAGCGCTCGTAGCCCCACCGGGGTGCGCGGCATCATGATGCTCACTCAAAGCACGGCCAAAGAACTTGGGGTTTACAACCGCTTGGATCCAGAACAAAGCATTGAGGCTGGGGCGCGGTATTTGGCCAATCTTCGGGATCGCCTTCCCGAAACCATTGAAGAGCCTCATCGCACTTGGATGGCCCTAGCCGCCTATAATATTGGCATGGGGCACTTGCTAGATGCGCGC
>CALEAR010000157.1 GCA_937943665.1 uncultured Alcanivoracaceae bacterium | reverse complement strand
GAGGAAGAGGCTAGCCCAAGAGCATCCGCCAACGAAGCAGCACCCGCCACAGCATCAAAAGACGATCAGGATGGGCGCTTCCGTTTTGATCCAGACACAGGGCGCCTTGTGCCTTCAAATCAACCCGAAACGCCTAAGCAAGAGGCAGAGCCCACTGTGGAAGAAGAGGCCCAAGGGTCTCATCACAACACCGCACAAGAGGACGCTGAGCCGCAAACGGAAGCAGCAACAGAAAGCACCGAAGAAGAAAGCAGTGGCGGTGGCTTTCAAATGAACTGGTAACCTTTTACACTTAGCGCAACACAGCACCCATGGCAGCCAATGCCACGGGTGCCTCTTATTCCTTGCGACGTATTCAAATACCATGCCTGAACTGTTACCTGAATGGCACCCTCAATGGGGTGTTATGATTGCTTGGCCTCACGCCAGTATCACTGGCACGGCTTCATTACCCACACTGGAAACCACCTATGTGCAATTGGCTAAAGCCATTCTTGCGCAGCAGCATTTATTAATCCTCCACCAAGATGAGGCTCACCAAGCCCACATTGAACAGCTGCTCAACACCCATGGTTTGCCCTTATCCTTAGTACAATGGCAAGCAGCCCCCTATGCGGATATGTGGGTACGCCATTATGGCCCCTTAACAGTGAAACACCCTCAACACATGGAGCTACATCAATTCGCTACGCGCCACGGCGATGCTGCCAGCGCCCACCTTCAGTTAGGCAGCCATGAGCCCACACGGCATGGATTACGCTTTAATGCGGGAGATATTTCCAGTGATGGTCGCCGCAATGTATTAACGGCGGCGCAAGGGCAGCCTCAAGCAGAGGTTGAGGCGATGCTGCGAGAACATTTGAAAGCACGCCGAATTTGGTGGATTCATGAAGGACATTTGCTAGGCGCTAGCCCCTATCAGATTCATGATGTGGCACGGTTTTGTAATGCCTACACCTTAGCTTATTTGCAATGCAATGACCCTGAGGATGAGCACTATCCCCTATTAAAGGCCTTGGAAAAAGAGCTCTTTACCTTAGCTTCCAGTGAAGGGTTTGATTTATTACCCCTGCCCTTACCCACACCTCAGTATTCTTCTCAAGGGGAGCGCTTACCCGCTAGCTATACTCGCTTCGCGCTAATTAACCAAACAGTGCTGGTGCCCACCTTCCAAAGCCCCACAGATGCCTCAGCCTTAGAGCAACTAGCCTCCGCCATGCCGGAGTACCGCATCGTGGCCATTGATAGCCGTTCACTGTTAGCACATAAGGGCAGCCCCCATGCCGCTACGCTACAATTGCCAAAGGGCGTAATATAGGCACAAGCCTAACGAAAGGAGAGCAGTTTGCCATTGCACATCATTGGACACCGCGGTGCTCGCGGTGAAGCCCCAGAAAACACCTTATGTAGCTTTTTACGCGCTAGCCAAGCGGGTGTACAGGGCATAGAGCTAGACGTACGCATGAGCCGTGATGGCGTGCTCTTTACCTTTCACGATAAAACCCTACAGCGCACCACCCAAGGGAAAGGTAAACTGCACCTCTTACCTAGCGAGACACTGCGCAGCCAAGACGCTCGCTATGGCTTACCCCACTGGCCGCACGCCACCCCTATTCCCACCCTTGAAGAGGTGCTCACCCAATGCCCCGCCCACTTACACTACCAGTTAGAGGTGAAGGGGTTCATGCAGCCTCGATATTTACGCACCTTGGTGCAGCAGCTTAACCGGCTTATTCAGCAGTTGAATATGGAGCACCGTGTGGTGGTAACGTCGGAGGATGTGCGCGTACTGCGTTACATGCGCCGCCAAAACGCCACCATTGCCTTAGGCTATGTTTGCCAATATCGGCACCGCCTGCCCTTGCGCCTGAGCCGTTACCTTGATTGCCAATGGCTCATTGCCAACCATCGCATTGTGGATCACACACTCATGAAAAAGGCCCAACAACTGGGCATTAAGGTTTCCTGCTGGACAGTGAATAACTTGGATGAAGCAGAGCGCTTAGCCCAACTGCAAGTGCACAGCCTCATCACGGATTACCCCACCGCCATGCTGGCACATTTTCAGCAGCGGTCTCAGCCGTTGGCCTGAGGAAGTGACGAATCTCCTCTTGCTGACGACGAGCATCACTGAGGCCCAAGGCCATTAACTCCTCAATGAATGGCTTTTCGAATAAAAGATAACTCACCGCTGAGGCACCCGCGCGACGGGTGCCGCCAGGCCCACGAAGGAACAAGCGCAACCGCCAGGGTAATAAATGCAGGTAATCGGCAGCGATTTCATCCAAACTTGCGGAAGGATAGATTTTAAGAATTTCCACCGAACGGAGCTTTTGCGCCTCTCGCTGCTTAGGCGATAACCGCGCTATGGTGCGGTTGATGCGTTCTAAACGTTCCACATCCGCTTCAAACATATCCACAAATACACTATCGAGCACATGGCCTAACACCTGCGCCATGGAGGGGTAACTTGGCACCCCATTAGCACGATTCACTGTTGGCTGTTGCCCCGACACCCCTATGACCAACACACGCTCCGCCCCTAAATGCAGCGCCGGGCTGATGGGAGAAAGCTGACGCATGGCGCCATCACCAAAATAATGCTGCCCTATGGCTTGGGCTTGGAATAATACCGGGAACGCCTAGGAGGCTAAGAGATGTGGTACCCCAATACGAGCAGGCTCCCCACGACGCCGTTTACGTTGCCAAGGGGTAATACCCGCTTTGGCTTGGTAAAAGCTCACAGATTCATTGCTCGTGTAAGAAGAAGCGGTAACGCTTAAGGCCTGCAAAAACCCCTTTGCTATGCAGGTATCAATGTGTTCAAAGGGTATCACTCGCGCTAAAAGCTCAGCCAAGGGCTCGTTATTAAGCAAAGCGCTGTGATTAGGGGTGCGGCCGGTTATAAAAGCCGGCAGGGCCCAACGTACCAACGCCTTCATAAAGGCTCCCATGTTGGTCCGGAATACCTGATCCACGGTGAGCTGGCCCCAAGTGCGTTCTAAGCCACGCACGGCTAAGCGAAAGTTATGGGCGCGCGCCGCCAAGGCAGCGGCATTGATGGCACCCGCCGAGGTGCCACAAAGAATGGGAAAGGGGTTGCATTCTCCCGGTGAAATAATCTCGGCAATGCCCATGAGCACGCCCACCTGGTAGGCTGCGCGTGCCCCACCCCCTGAAAGAATAAGGCCATTGGGTAAGGTATTGGGGCAAACTTGATCCTTAGATGCAGCAGGCCACCAACCCCTCATGGCACTACTCGTTACGCTTTTCCATAGCGTTGTAGCTTAAGGGAACGGCTTTGCCTTGGGCCTCCTGCTGCGCATCACAGGCACTGGGTTTGCCACCACAAATATCACAGCCTTCCTTAAAGCCCAGGGCACTCATACCACCACAGGACCCTTTAATGGGTTTATTCGCAAAAATAACACCAAGGGACATAAGCCCAAACAATACCGAAAAGCCAAGCACAGTGGCTATCATGGTGCTAATCATGCACTACTCCTTTCGTAAATAATCGGCAAAACCGGCCGACATGGTTTCACTAAACGCCATACCCTTATCTTGCGCTTCTCGCTCAATAAAGTACACCTCTAACCCATGTTTTTCGGCAAATTTCATGCCTTCATCTGGGCCTAGCACGGTGAGCAAGGTGGCCAAGCCATCTGCCTCCATACAGGTTTCCGCTAAAACGGTAACCGAGGCGAGTTTATGAGCCACAGGCTTGCCTGTGCGCGGATCAATGGTATGGGAAAAGTGCCCCTCATCGGTATCATAAAAGTTGCGGTAATCCCCTGAAGTGGCCACTGCTTTGCTTTCCAAGGCCAGTACAGAGCTCACCTCGCGGGCCTCCGCATTGGGCCGCTCCACAGCAATAAACCAGGGCTCACCATTGGCTTTGCGGCCATGGGTGCGCAAATCGCCGCCAATATCCACTAGCCAACCTGTAACGCCAAGCTCCGTCAGGCGCTCGCCTAATAAATCCACCGCATACCCTTTGGCAATGGCAGAAAAATCCAAGTAAATGCCACCAGGTTGCAACACTTCGCGCCCCCCTTGGCGGGTTTTCACCTTATCCCAGCCCACCTGTTGGCGCAGAGTGGCTAAGGCCTCATCCGAGGGAATCTCATCCTCACGCGCATCAGGGCCAAACCCCCAAGCATTCACTAAGGGTCCCACGGTTGGGTCAAAGGCGCCTTGGCTTTGTTCTGCCAAACGCAAGGATAAAGACAGCACGGTGGCAAATTCCTGCGGCACCTTGTGCCAGGTGTTAGGGGCAGCCTGGTTATAGCGTGAAATCACAGAATCCTCTCGGTAGGTGCTCATTTGCGCATTCACGGTTTCCAACAGAGCTTCCATTTCCGCGCGCACATCATCCAAGCTCATGCCCTCGGGCAATGCGTTCATGCGCACCTGCCACAGGGTACCCACGGTGGAGCCCGATAACTGATATTGCGGCTCAGGAGGAGTAGAACAGGCCACAAGT
>CALEAR010000156.1 GCA_937943665.1 uncultured Alcanivoracaceae bacterium | reverse complement strand
GGCTTGCAGGTCATTCAAGATGTATACGAAGCCACCGGTGCACAACGGGTATTAACATCACCCATTAATATTTCAGTGCACCTAATGGGTGGGGCAAGCCAAGGGGTGAATGAGAAAACCTCAGTGGTAAACCCAGAGTTTCAAGTGCACGGTCTGCCGCGATTACGGGTGGTGGATGGTAGCCTTTTCCCCACAGCCCCGGGCATCAACCCATCCTTAACCATTATGGCGTTGGCCCATCGGGCGGCTAGCCACTTAGCGGCTTAATACATAGGAGGAATCATGCGTGAACCAAGAGCCTTAAGCACATGGGAGAATCGCAGCTGGAAACGGGTGGGGCGAGTGTTAGCCCCCGGCAACCATACCTTGCCTCCTTACGATTACATTAATGCCCAAGTGCATGTACCCGCTATTCTTGCTGCCAGTAGCGAGGAAGATGAGCAAAGCTAGCGGTGGGCGGTGTTGCTATTGGGGTTTCTGCACCTAGGGATGATTCGCGGCAGCCTGAAATTATTACAGCACTGGGCATACCAATGGCCCTTAGGGGCTTTGCCTCGTTTGTTGTTGGTGGGGTTGAAGGGGGTGGTTTACACCAGTTATTACGCCGGTGTGGATGAAAACAACCAAGTGCATAAGGGCATGGCCTTTGCTCTGGCGTGCGAACCCGTGGATAAACAAGCGGCGGTGGTTACTGCCACCTGGGGCAGTAACACATCAGAAAACACTGAAGATACCTTGCCAATGTATAAGGAAAAGCGTTCATGAACCAAGCACAGGATTTGATGCAAAAGGCCCGTACGGCACAACCACAGGTGGCCCAAGCGGGGTTAAAACAACGTTTGCAGGAGTTACAACAATGGCGCAAACGCATTGGCGACATGCGTGAAGAGATCATAGATGCCATTGTGGCTGATACCGGTAAAGCCAGAACCGATGCTCTGGTGTCTGAAGTGATGGGTGTGGTGGATTACCTCGCTTGGCTAGTGAAGGCGGCACCCAAAGCCCTACAAGAGGAAAAAGTGAGCACCCCTTTAGCTTTAATGGGTAAACGCTCGCGTATTTGGTATGAGCCCCGTGGTGTGGTGTTGGTAATTTGTCCTTGGAATTATCCCTTCCATATTGCTGCCACCACCATTGCTGCTGCTTTTGCTGCGGGTAATAGCGTGATTTTAAAGCCGTCTGAATACACCCCCATGCAGGGGTTATTTGAAAAAACCGTGGCGGGGCTGCCCTTATTAAGCCGCGCTCTCACTGTGGCCTATGGTGAAGGTACCATGGGAGCGCAATTAGTGGCAGCCGGGCCTGATTACATTAGCTTCACAGGCAGTGCCACCACTGGGCGTAAAATTAGTGCTGCCGCTGCAGAGCAACTTATTCCTGTGGATTTGGAACTAGGTGGCAAGGATGCCATGGTGGTGTTTGAGGATGCCAATATTAAGCGCACTGCCCAGGGTGCCCTATGGGGGGCCTTCACCAATGCGGGGCAATCATGCACCGCTGTGGAGCGGTTGTATGTGCAGCGCAGCATTTACCCTCAAATGCAAGCTGAGTTAGAGGCCGCCATGACCACCTTGGTGGTGGCGGAGGAGGATAAGGGTGATGCGGATATTGGTGCCATCACCACGCCTTTTCAACGGGATATTATTTTGCAGCACCTAGAGGATGCTAAGGAGAAGGGGGCCAAGGTGTTGGGCGGTGAAGTGTTGGTGGAAGGGGATAAAGCACTGATTACCCCAGCCTTAGTAACAGAGGCGACGCCAGAAATGCGCATTATGCGCGAGGAAACCTTTGGTCCCGTGATTGTTTTACTGCCCTTTGATGAAGAAGATGCCGTGATACAAGCAGTGAACAGCAGTGCATATGCCTTAAGTGCTAGCGTTTGGAGGTCACTGGAACGCTGTCGATTGAAGAAACGCTCAGCGGGTTTGGAAACAAGACGA
>CALEAR010000155.1 GCA_937943665.1 uncultured Alcanivoracaceae bacterium | reverse complement strand
GCGACCACCGAGATCTACACTCTTTCCCTACACGACGCTCTTCCGATCTTCCCGTATGGGGGATTCTGTGAGATAAATAATTTTATCAGCCTGTAAGGCTGTGGCCGCTGCGGCTGCTACTTCCTCTGCATTAATATTGAATAGCTCCCCCGTAATGGAGGCCGCCACCGAAGAGAGCAGCACAATATGGTTTAAGTTCAGCAGTTGCTCAATGGGCTCCACTGCCACGCGGCGCACAGTGCCTGTGTAGTGGTAATCTTTGCCATCACGCACCCCAATGGGGCGCGCCATAATAAAGTTACCTGAGGTGGCTTGAATGCGCGCATTGTGCATGGGGGAGTTGGGTAAACCAGCGGAAAACGCCCCCTCAAACTGTAAGCGTATTTGCCCAACGGTGCGTAAAACCACGGGGAGGGCTTGGGCATCGGTAATGCGAGTGGCACCATCGAAGGTGCTTTCTATGCCGGCTGCCGCTAAAGCGTCGCTAATTTGTCGTCGCGCCCCATGCACCACCACCAAGCGGATGCCAAGGCTATTCAGCAAAGCTAAATCATGCACAATATGGGTGAAGTGCGTACTAGCAATGGCTTCACCAGGAATCATGATCACAAAGGTTTTGCCCCGATGCGCATTAATATAAGGCGAGGAATTGCGAAACCAAGTGACGTAATCTTGATCCAGTGCCATGTGATCTAGGCTCTCTAGCAACAACCCTTAAAACAGGGTGGTGAATATAAAGAAGAACACAATGGAGAGTATGGCACCTGCGGGCAAAGTAATAAACCAAGAGGCAAAAATACCACGCACCACACGTAGGTTAAGGGCACCAATACCCCGCGCAAAACCCACTCCTAAAATGGCACCCACCAAGGTATGGGTGGTAGATACAGGCAGGCCTGTGCCCGTGGCCATGACCACTGTGGAGGCCGCACCGAGTTCCGCCGCAAAACCACGGCTTGGGGTGAGTTCGGTGATTTTTTTACCAATGGTCTGCATCACTCTGGGGCCGAACATGGCCAAACCTGCCACAATGCCCACAGCACCTAGTAGCAGGATCCAGCTAGGAATAATGGTGCTAGCACTCACTTGGCCCTCGCTTTTAATCACGCTGTAAATGGCAGCTAAGGGGCCCACGGCATTGGCCACATCATTGGACCCATGGGCAAAGGCCATGGCACAGGCTGTGAATACCATCAACACCGCGAACAAACGCTCAGTGCTAGCAAAACGGAAGCGGCGATCTTGTTCGGGGTTTGGCTCAATGCGTGATAGCAAATACTTACCAAACCCAGTGATGAGTAACCCAGCGAGAATGGAGGCGAGTACACTTTGTGGCCCATTCAATGGAATACCCACATGTTTTAGCCCTTTCATGAAGGTCACCATGGATACCATGAAACCGGTGAGAAAAAGATAAAAGGGTACGTAGCGCTTGGCTTGAGTGAAAGGGTCAGGGGTGTTGAGGATTAAGCGTTGAACGCTGCGGAAGAGTATATAAGAGATGGTGCCTGCTAAGGCGGGGGAGATTACCCAACTTGCCACGATGCTACCAATTTGGCTCCATTGCACCGCATCGATGCTGATGCCCACGGCAGCAAAGCCAATAATGGCACCTATCACCGTGTGGGTGGTGGAAACGGGCCAACCATTAGCCGAAGCCACGGTTAGCCACACGCCTGTGGCCAATAGGGTGGAAAGCATGCCGTACACTAACAGGTGTGGCGTATCTTCCACCACGTTACTTTGCACAATGCCCGAGCGAATGGTTTGGGTCACCTCACCTCCCGCCAAATAGGCACCGCAGAATTCAAAAATCATGGCCACAATAATGGCTTGTTTAACCGTTAGCACGCCGGAACCCACCGAGGTGCCCATGGCATTAGCCACATCATTGGCCCCCATGCCCCATGCCATAAAGAACCCAAACGCACAGGCTAAAATTAAAATGTGGGGGCCATAAGCAAGAATAAATTCCATGAATACGCTCCAGCGGTTAACGGGCAACCAGACGGTGTAAATAGCCGCCCACCTTGTGAGCGCGGTCGGAAAGCTCGCCCACCCAATCAATGATTTTATAAAGGAAGATTACTTCCACCGGTGGGTATTCAGTTTCCACCTCAAAGAGTTTGGCGCGAATTTGAATCTGAAGTTCATCGGTTTCGCGCTCAATGTCATCGAGCACTTCCACCATGTTTTCGATCAGTTTGATTTCTCGAGAACCAAAACCGGTTTCTAGCAGGGCATCCAGTTCATTTAAGGCGGTGCGTGCCTGCGCAGAGGTGTTAATGGTGCTGCGCACATAGGCAAGCATGGGCTCCGCTAAGGGGGCGGGAATACGCATTTGGCGCCCGATCATAATGCCAGTGATATCCTTGGCCTTGTTGGCCACACGGTCTTGGATGCTCATAAGCTCAAGCAAATCCGTACGCGGCATTAATAAAAAGAGGTGCCTTGGCAAATTCAAACGGAATTCCCGTTTCATGTCATCGGCTTCGTTTTCTAGCGTAACAATGCGTTCGCGTACTTGCTCTGCCTGTTGCCAATCCTCGTTGATCACAGCAGTGAAAAAGGTATCTAGCTCTGCCACGCAGGCGTGAACTGTTTCATAGTGATGTAACAAGGGGCGAATTGGCGATCGCCCAAACAAGCGTGCGATAGAATTTCCAATAGACATGGCTGTTCAAGCTCCAATAAAGCGTGCCAAGGATAACGTTGCGGGAGTATAAAGTGCATAACACTTTATTGCACCCGCTCCATTTACTTTTATTCCAAGGGTATACCAACGCATCCTATGGCATAGTGTGCATAAATTGTTAATAGTTGGAATGATGATGTCGTCTTTCGTGCCCTCCATATTAGCATCTTCCTTAGCGCAGTATTGGCAACCCTTGCGCAAAGCAGGGCTTGTGCCACGTCCTGAATTAAAAGCGGAGTGGGATAAGGTGCTTATTGGCTCTGAGTATGTGCAAGCACAATGCTTACGGGAGCCAAGCTTGTTCGCTTGGTTGGAGGAGCAAGCCACTGTATCACTAATAAAGCCACAGGTACTTGAGCAGGAGCTTAAGGAGTGGCTGCGCCTTGCTCGCAGCCCCCATGCCATGCAGCCGTGGGTACGAAAGTTTCGACATCGGTATTTGTGCCGCATTATTTGGCGCGATTTAAGCGGGCGAGCCAAGTTATCCGAAACCCTTAGTGAGCTTTCTTTGCTGGCGGACACGTTATTGCGTGTGTGTCAGGAGCATCTTTTCACACTGTTTTGCCAACAATACGGCACTCCATTAAATGCCGCGGGAGCCCCGCAACCCTTAACGGTGTTTGCCATGGGCAAATTGGGCGCCCAAGAGCTGAACCTGAGCTCGGATATCGATCTTATTTTTGCCTACGAGCAGGAAGGTGAGCTGAAGGGTATAGCTTATGAGCAATTTTATTTGCGTTTAGGCCAGGCTCTGATTCAGGTGTTAGATGCTCCTACGGTGGATGGCTTCGCCTACCGTGTGGATATGCGTTTGCGCCCCTGGGGTAATGCAGGGGCCTTGGTGGCCACCTTCGATAGTTTAGCGCGCTACTATGAACAGCAAGCCCGAGAGTGGGAACGTTATGCCTTAATCAAAATGCGCCCTGTGGCGGGCGATATTGCAGCAGGCGCACGTTTTGTGGAGCGGCTGAAGCCTTTTGTATTCCGCCGTTATTTGGATTATGGCGCCTTCAAAAGCTTGCGAGAAATGAAGCGATTAATAGAGCGCGAGGTGCGCCAACAAGGTTTGTTTGATGATATTAAGCTGGGGGCAGGCGGTATTCGCGATATTGAATTTATTGTTCAGGTGCACCAGCTGGTGCATGGTGGGCAACAAGAGTCCCTGCAAACTCCCCATTTGCTTTCAGCCCTAGAAGAGTTGGCCCAACAACAGCTAATGGCGCCACAGCAAGCTCAGTGGTTAAGGCAGGCCTATGTATTCTTGCGGCGCATGGAGCATCGTTTGCAGGCTTTTCGTGATGAGCAAACGCAAAAGCTGCCCGCTGATGAAATGGCGCAACATCGCTTAGCGTTTACCATGGGGTTTGATTCTATAGCCGCCTGTGAAATGGCATTGCATAACCACAGGGCACGGGTGCGTTATCAATTCCAGGCCTTGATTAGCCAACGGGAGAACGAAAATCATTTTACCGCCTCTGTGGATCAGCAAAGTGTGGCGTTGTGGCGTGGGCAACTGCCTAAACAACGGGCGTTGCGTTTGTTGCAGGCCCTAGGGCTAGAGAAGGAAGAACAGGTGATTCAGCAGCTAGCAGAGTTTCGGCAACATGTCACGGAACATTGGGAAGCCTGCGCTGATACATTGGATCTTATTTTGCCACGGTTATTAGAGGCGTTGGGTTACCAACAGGAGGCTCGGCATACGCTCGCGCCCTTGTTAGCACTGCTCGAGCATATTGTGGCCTATGAATCGCACCACTTAGAGCTATTGGCGGAAAACCCAAATGTGGTGCGGCAGCTGGTGAAGCTCAGCAGCCAAAGCACATTAATTTTGTCTCATATCCGGGCGTACCCTGCCTTGTTAGAGGAGCTGCTCCATGTATCTTCCTTGTATGCCTACCCCAGTGTGGAAACACTACAAGATGAGCTACGCCAGCAGCTTTTGCGTGTGCCCGCTGAGGATGTGACGCGCCAGTTACGGGTGGTGCATCACTTTAAACAAGTGCATATGTTGCGTGTTATGGTGCAAGAAGCCACGGAAAAGCTTTCCTTAGTGAAGGCGAGCCAATATTTAACCCACCTTGCCACTGTTGTGGTGGAGCAATTGTTAAGCATGGCGTGGCAACAGGAAATGCAAGCACCTGATGCACCACAAGATGCCCAAGGCAATCCTTTGCCCATGGCTTGCCTGTTAGTGGCTTATGGCAAGTTTGGTAGCTATGAAATGAGCTACACCTCCGATGTGGATTTAGTGCTTCTTTACGAGGTGGATGACACACTAGGCGTTTCCCATGAGGAGCTGGCGCCTTGGTATCAAAAGGTGTGTCGCCGATTTGTACAAATGTTTTCTCAGCCTAGTTTTGCAGAGCCTTTGTATGAAGTGGATATGCGCTTGCGTCCAGAGGGAGAATCGGGTGCCTTGGCGCAGCGGCTAAGCGCCTTTCAACATTACCAGGAACATAAGGCGTGGCCATGGGAACATCAGGCCTTGGTACGCGCCAGAGCTGTGGCAGGAACAAGCACATTAAAGCAGCGCTTTGAAGCTATCCGTGTTAGCATATTGCGCCAAAAGCGCCATAAAGAAGAGTTAACCCAAGCGGTGTTAACTATGCGCGAATCATTGCACAAGCAACACTCGTTAGCTAGCCAAGATCCGCTGCCTGAAGCAATAAAATTTAGGCCAGGTGGTATCTTGGA
>CALEAR010000154.1 GCA_937943665.1 uncultured Alcanivoracaceae bacterium | reverse complement strand
TATAAAAGTAGAAGCCACCAAATTCACCGAGGTGGGCTATGTGGGCCGCGATGTGGAATACATTATTCGCGATCTTATGGAAACCGCCATTAAGCTACTTCGCGAGCAAGCCATGGAAAAACAACGCCACCTTGCAGAGGATGCCGCGGAAGAGCGTATTTTAGATGCGCTGCTCCCCCCGGCTCGCGATACTGATAGCAGTACCAACAACACCACGCGCCAGATCTTCCGCAAAAAGCTCCGTGAAGGCGAGCTCGATGACAAAGAGATTGAAATTGAACTCCAGCAGGTGGCTCCCAACGTGGAAATCATGGCCCCGCCAGGCATGGAAGAAATGACCAGCCAACTGCAAAACATGTTTTCTCGCATGGGTGGTCAGAAAACACGCAAACAAAAGCTAAAAGTAAAAGATGCCTTCAAGCTGGTACGTGATGAAGAAGCCGCCCGCCTTGTGAACGAAGAGGATCTTAAGGCGCAAGCGGTGGAGTTGGTGGAAAATAAGGGCATTGTGTTCTTAGATGAAATCGACAAAATCACCCGCAGTGGCCAAACCAGTGGTGCCGATGTAAGCCGCGAAGGAGTGCAACGTGATTTGCTTCCTCTCATTGAAGGCAGCACCGTTAACACCAAATACGGCATGGTGCGCACGGATCATATCCTGTTTATTGCCAGCGGGGCTTTCCACCTGAGCAAGCCTTCAGATTTAATTCCTGAGCTACAAGGTCGCTTACCCATTCGTGTGGAGTTAAAACCACTTAGCGCCGATGATTTTGAGCGCATCCTCACGGAGCCTAAAGCCTCCTTAATTGAGCAATACTCTGCTTTATTGGCCACAGAAGGCTTACAAGTGGAGTTCACTAAGGATTGCATCCGTCGCCTAGCAGAAGTGGCTTGGCAAGTGAATGAAACCACAGAAAACATTGGAGCGCGTCGATTACACACTGTGATGGAGAAGCTCACTGAGGAAATCAGTTTTGATGCGGACAGTTTAGCCACCCAATATCACGATAAACCTCTGGTGATTGATGCTGAAGCTGTGGACCGTCATCTCGGCGAGCTTGCCGAGGACCAAGACCTCAGCCGCTACATCCTTTAATCCAAGATGCATCAAGGGCCTTCGGGCCTTTGATGCAAAACAACTTTTCCCACTTTTCTGATCTCGCCTGTTACGACCCTAGCTCCCTTCTGCTATGATCATTTCTCCCGAGCAAACTACCCATGGCTATGAATAACGGCGAGCGTCTTTTACACACGTTAGAGCAATACTTTGCCCTCAAGCAGCATCAGCCCAATGCCGCCTTTCAACAGCGGTTAGCTGCACTGCAAACTTGGCAAATCAAGCGCCTATTTCACACTCATCAACAACGGCTCGCCACCCAAGAGGCCCATACCGCCGCTCATTTTTTATTTTATGAAGTATACGGAGGCGCCAACCTTCCCCAAGTGGCAAGCAATATTCAACGCGCCACCCGCAAAGCCATGGCTCTATTACCTTCCGCGGTGATGCACACCGCCGCCGTAACATTAGAAGCAGCAGTGCTCACCCAGCAGCTAGATGAAGCCTTGGTACAAGCTTTACCAGAGGGGAATATTCAACCCCAAACCTATGCTCAAGCCTATCGCGCCAGCAGCACTCCAGAACAGCGACAACAACAGCTTGCCCTCATTGAAGAAGCCGCTCAGCGTATCGATCGTTACATACGCCGCCGCTGGCTAATGCATAGCTTTCGTGTAATGCGGCGCCCAGCCTATGCCGCAAAATTAAACGCACTGTATGATTTACTTCACCATGGCTTTCAGGCGTTGAGCGGCCTTAACAGTGTGAGTCCCCTCATCGCTTCTCTAGTGCAAGTAGAAAAAGAGATCAGTGAGCGCTTATTTCTAGCGCACCCCAACCCCTTTGATGGAGTGACACCATGAACGATAAACGCACCACTCATTTTGGTTACAAAGAAGTTCCAGTGGAAGAAAAATCCCAACATGTGGCAGGTGTATTCCGCTCCGTGGCCCCCAAATACGATGTTATGAATGATTTAATGTCCATGGGCATCCACCGTATTTGGAAGCGCCTTACCATTGAGCTGGCAGGTGTGCGCCCAGGGCAAACGGTGCTTGATCTTGCTGGGGGCACTGGGGATCTCGCCATTAAATTTTCCCGCCAAGTGGGAGATACGGGAAAAGTGGTGTTAGCCGATATTAACGAAGCCATGTTGGCTGTGGGCCGCGATCGTTTAACCGATGCTGGCTGTTCCCATAATACAGAGGTGGTGCAGGTTAATGCTGAATGCTTACCCTTTGCCGATAACACCTTTGATTGCATTACCATTGCCTTTGGCTTGCGTAACGTTACCGATCAAATGGCCGCATTGCGCTCCATGCTGCGCGTTCTTAAACCCGGTGGGCGCTTATTAATTCTTGAGTTCTCAAAGCCAGTGCATCGCCCACTAGCCAAGCTGTACGACATTTACTCCTTCAGCGTGCTACCACGGTTAGGAAAAGTCGTGGCAGGCGATGCCGACAGTTATCAGTATTTAGCTGAATCCATTCGCATGCACCCCGATCAAGAAACCCTCAAAGCCATGATGGAAGAAGCCGGCTTCAGCCGTAGTGAATATTACAATATGACCGGCGGCATAGTGGCACTACACAGGGGGTTCAAACTATGAAGCCCAACATTCTTGAAGCGAGCTTCTTAGCCACCTTAGAAAGAAGCATTAATACCGCCTTGCGTCATGATCCGGCCACATTACAACGCCTCAGTGAGCATAGCGGCCGCTTGCTTCATTGCCGCTTTAACTTTCCAGCGCGAGAGTTGTTTATCCTTATTGTGGAAGATGGAGTGGAGCTTTATCACAGCAGCGATGCCCAGGCCGATGTTTCCATTAGTGGCTCCCCCTTAGACATGGCAGCACAATTGCTAGGATGGCAAAAAGCGGAGCAGCTCATCGGTGGCCCGCTCTCTATTAAAGGGGATCAAGCCCTACTGCAAGAGCTCAGCCAGCTCGCCACCACCTTAGACATTGATTGGGGCGGCATGTTAGCCCCACTCTTAGGCAACGAAATGGCCCAGCAAGTGCAGCACACAGGGCAAAAACTATTCCAGTGGGTGCGCCAAGCAGGTGAACGTTTACTCCACCAAGGCAGTGATTATCTACGTCATGAAAGCCAACTATTGCCTTCTAAACGCGCTTTACAAGGGTTTGCCTGTGATGTGGAAGAGCTAGAAATGGCCACAGAACGTTTGGCAGCTCGCGTGGCTAAGCTAAAGGAGCAGAACTCATGAGATTCCCCCTTGCGCGCGCCCTCTATGTGTTGCACGTGTTGTGTTATTACCGCGTGTTCTCCTTGTTACCAAAACACCGCGGGCGCATGGCATTAGTGATTTTCCAATGGTGCATCCCCTCTGCTTGGTTTGGCCCCCGAGAGCCCAACGGCGGCGAACGCCTACGTTTAGCACTCACAGCATTGGGCCCTATTTTTATCAAGTTTGGCCAGCTGCTTGCCACCCGTCGTGATATGTTGCCTGCGGAGTGGACAGAAGTCCTCGCTCAACTTCAAGATCAGGTGGCTCCCTTTGCCAGCCAAAAGGCCATGGCCAGAATCGAACAGGAGCTCGGCCAACCCATTGGCAAGGTATTCAAACGTTTCGATGCCACTCCTCTTGCTAGTGCTTCCATTGCCCAAGTGCACAGTGCCGAATTAAACGATGGCACTGAAGTGGTGGTTAAAATTCGCCGCCCTGGCCTAGGCCCCATTGTGGCGCGAGATCTCCATCTTATGCATACCGGCGCTCGTTGGTTAGAACGCCTGTGGCGCGATGCTAAATACTTTCGCCCCACCCGTGCTGTGGCAGATTACCAAGACATTATTGAGGGCGAACTCGACTTTCTGCAGGAAGCCGACAACAGCGAGCAAATGCGTCGCCACTTTTTATTCAGCCCCCTGTTATATATTCCTAAAATACATCAGGAATACAGCACCGAGCGCATGTTAGTGATTGATCGCATTCGCGGCATTCCGGTGAACGATATTGAGGCGATTAAAGCCGCCAATATTGATCCTAAAATCCTGGCCGAACGCGGTGTACAGATTTTTTTCAAGCAGGTGTTCACCCATAACCTCTTCCATGCGGATATGCATCCTGGCAACATTTTTGTGAACCCAGAAAGCGCTCAGGCACCACAATACATGGCCATTGATTGCGCCATTGCCGGCCGCCTAAGCCAGCGGGATTTAATGCTGTTAGGCAAGCTAGTGTTAGCCGTTATGCGCGAGGATTTTGAAGACCTCACCAACACTGTGATCCGTGCTGGATGGAGCACGGCGCCCATTGATGCGGTAAAGTTTGAACGGGCCATACGTCGCATGCTGCAGCCCATCCTTTCACAACCCTTGGATGAATTAGAATTCGCCCCCTTAGTGGTGCAAATTTTTGATACGGCCCGGCGCTTTCATATTCAGGCTCCCTTACAATATATTTTGCTACTTAAAACCCTAGTGCACATTGAGGGACTTGGCCGCAGTATTTATCCTAAACTCGATATTTGGAGCATTGGCCGACCCTTACTAGAAGAGCGCATGCTAGAAATTTTTGGCCCCGCTGCCACCTTAAAAAAGCTCCAGCAAAGGGCCCCAGAGTGGCTTGCTCAACTGCCTGAAATGCCGGACAAGCTAAATGATGCCTTAGAAACCTTGCAGCATCAGCCGTATCAGCAACAACAGTTTGAGCAGCGCCTTGCAGCCATGCAGCAACAACATCGCAAACAGTTATTATTAGGCATTGTGGCCGTGGGATTATTTTTCACCGCCATAACACAATGGCAGGCTCCAGCGAGCTTAGCAGGAGTCTTTGCTAGTGCCTTACTACTTTGGCGCGCCCTGTAACATCCTTGAAAGCTGCTATACTAGCCCCACAAAGGAGCCCTTTATGAGCCAAGTTCTTAATGAATTACAAAAAGTACTTATTCAACGCCAGCAAGCAGAGGCAAGCAATTCCTATGTGAGCCAGCTATACAGCAAAGGCTTAAATAAGATTTTAGAAAAAGTGGGCGAAGAAGCCACCGAAACCATTCTCGCTGCCAAAGATGCAGAACAAAGCCAACAGCTTGATGAAGTGGTTTATGAAACAGCAGATTTGTGGTTTCATTCATTAGTTATGCTTACCCACTTAGGCGGCGATGTTAAGCTTGTGCTTGCAGAACTAGAACGGCGTTTTGGGTTATCTGGGTTGGCAGAGAAAGCCGCTCGCCAACAACAATCTTAAGGAGGCATCCATGTTAGCTGGCATTAGCGTTTGGCAACTACTGATTATTCTCGTTATTGTGGTGGCTATTTTTGGCACCAAAAAGCTCCGCAACACAGGGAAAGACCTTGGCGAAGCCGTGAAGGATTTCCGAAGCGCCATGCGCGAAGGAGAAGAAGAGGTGCAAAAACTCGAACGTGATGTCACCTCCACACCATCTACCGAGCAGAAGGAAGAGGATAAGGCCTAGGCCATGTTTGATATTGGCTTTGCGGAACTCGTATTAATTTTTATTGTGGCACTGGTAGTGTTTGGGCCCGAGAAACTACCCAAATTAGTGCGCACTTTAGGCTATTGGACGGGCCGTGCCAAAGCCACCGTATCACAACTAAAATACGAGCTTGAGCGCGAAGCCCATAACCTTGAAATTATGGAACGGCACAAGGAAGAAATGGAAAAGCTAGGCATTGAACAAAATGTTAGCCCTACGCCGTTACCCAAGGATGCCCAAGCCTCCACTACAAAAACCAACGATGACGCACAATCCTAACGCTCAACCTCTCATTAGCCACCTCATGGAGTTGCGCACTCGCTTACTGCGCATGTTAGGTGCCATTGCGGTGATATTTTTAGCACTGCTGTATTTTTCTAAAGATATTTATGCCTTTGTGGCCAAACCTTTGGTTACCGCATTACCCGAGGGCACATCCATGATCGCCACCGATGTGGCCGCTCCATTTTTGGTGCCTTTTAAACTCACCCTATATGTGAGTATATTCCTAGCAGCACCTTATATTTTGCATCAAATTTGGGCCTTTATTGCGCCAGGGCTTTATCGCAATGAAAAACGCATTGCCCTGCCCCTGTTCAGCAGTAGTGTGGTGCTGTTTTATTTAGGCTGCGCCTTTGCTTATTTTGTGGTTTTCCCTCTGATTTTTGTGTTTTTCACTTCCATCGCCCCCGAAGGCGTGGCAGTGGCCACGGATATCAGTAGCTACCTTAACTTTGTAATGAAGCTCTTTTTGGCGTTTGGTGTGGCCTTTGAGCTGCCCATTGCTATTGTGCTACTGGTGTGGAGTGGGGCCACCTCGGTGGCTTCGTTAAGAGAAAAGCGCCCCTATATTATTTTAGGTTGCTTTGTGGTGGGCATGTTACTCACACCGCCGGATGTGTTTTCACAAACCTTGTTAGCCTTGCCCATGTGGGCGCTCTTTGAAATCGGTTTACTTGTGGCTAACCTGCATAAAAGCTCGGCTTCAACGACAACAAAAAGCCACTAAAAAGCCCCAAAAACACAATGCTTTCAGGGCGTTAATACCTATCAAAAGCCTTACTGGCCGCACACAATAGTGGTGGTTTTGCTATACACGCCAAGGATAACCTTATGTTGGTAATCTACGCTAGATACCACTGTGATACCCCCATTCTTCTTGGCCTGATCGATGCTAGCATCACCGCGCCCTACAAGCCCCAGAATGTTCACACTCTCTGCGGTACCAGTTCTTTCACACGCCACATCACTGTTGGTGGCAGCGACGGGTGCCATTTGTTGGGTATATAGCAAACCAGGCTGATAAGGAACCGAGGCACACCCTGATAATGCTAACGCACCGGTGGCCACAGCAAGCGCCATTAATTTTTTCATTAGTTATTTTCCTTATAAAGAGAAGAATAGGTCATAGCTCCTACTATAACTTTATAAAATATACTTAAGGAAAAATACGTATTCAATGGGCGTTATGGGTACGGGTTCTCATTTTTAACGCCCTTTACCTCAGTCCCTCATGGCACTGTTGCTGGAAAAATTGCAACAACCCCTGTTGCTTCACCTCTGAGAAGTTGCCGCCTATATGAGGCCCATCTAGTGTTAATAAGGCCTTAGGGGCTTGTGCCGCTTCATATAAGGCTAGCCCCTGCTCATAGGGAATAATCTCATCGTTTTCACTATGCACAATGAGCACTGGGGGCTGAATATCAGCCACAGCATCAAGGGGAGCCCATTGGTTAGCCAACATGGGCAGCACTATTGGCTTTAATACCCTCACCCAACTTTGCCCCATAATGTGTGACGCCGCATCCCGATAACGGGTAAAACCTGCTTCTAATACGGCGCATTGGAATTTATCTTGGTTTTTTGCTTGTGCAAGCACATGGGCACTGGTGGCTGCACCAATACTTTGGCCATAAACAATAAGGGGGCCCTGCGCCCGTTCAGCCCTTGTGAGCCAATCTAAGCCGAGCTGAATATCCTCAAACACCCCTGGCAGCTTTGCCTTGCCCTCTGAAAGGCCAAAGCCCCGATAATCCAATAAAAAAAGGTTATAACCCTGCGGTGGTAGCCAAGTTACCGCCATTAAGTGGGTGCTTATATTTTGAGCATTACCATGTAAAAAAAACACAGTGCCTTTGGCTTGTTCCTTGGTATCTAGCACGGCAGGAACCCACCATCCATGAATACGTAAGCCATCAGGGTGAATCAAAATCACATCCTCATAGGCAAGCTCTTGCCTTTCTGGGTTTTGCACCCAAGGGGTCATGGGTAAAAAATAAATACTACTGCACCCTGCTAATAGCACAGTAATCAGTAATAAAGCGCCACTGAGCGCCTGCCGTCTTAATGAAAATAATAACGCCATGACATACCCACCTCTGTATCCCCGTGGCCCTTTCGCCAGGTTTGATGTTTAGCCTCAAATCGTAGCGCTTGCTGTGTGGCGATGGGCACATTCAGCGTAAAAGCCGCTTGATGACGTAAGCTTTCACGGGCGAAGTAGAGGCTTTCCACACTAGCTCCAAGCACCCAATCCTTAGGTGCGTACCACAGGGCACCTAAGGTAACCCCAGCCCCGGGTTCAATAAACTGCTGATGACGTGAATGATGCTCCACCCTTGCGGTGGCAAAGGTATACGGGCGTAAGCCACGCCATTCCCAAGAAAGCCCTGGGCCCGCCTCCAAATAAGTGGCAGTGGCATAATCGCCCTCCACAGCGGTGCGTTCCAAACCACCACGCACATACCAAGAAATGGGCTTTAAAAATGCATCACGGGTGGCCAATGAACGTATATCCACAATGCCAAGTTCTTCAAGCTTTAGTTGGTTCTCCCTGTTATAGCGCAGCTTGGTGCGAAACGCTTCAATTTGTGCTCCTTGAAGAAACCCGCGTGGTGGATCAAACCAATCATGGTACGTCCAACGATATTCAAGCTGCCCGTAACCTCGCCCCTCGTGGGCACCTCCTGATACAGCAAACATTTTAGTACCATGTCCGCTTTCTGGAGGTTCAGGCCGCCAAGGCTTGATATTCACCTCTTTCTCATAGGCACTTAAACGCCGTAATAACTGAATGCTTTTACGAGCGGCCTCTGCGTCTCTCTCTTTTTTGCGCTGGGAGTAGCGCAATAACTCATAGGCAGCTTTTAGTGTGCGGCGCTGTTCTGAGGGCGTTAATTGGGTAAAGTCTTCTCCCTCATACTTTGGCGTTTTGGCGAGCCGCTTAGCTAAGCGACGTTGTTCCACAGTAAGTGAATCACTGAGTGTTTTTAGTTCCACGGCTTTAGAAGGACGATAATGTTCCGTGGTCACAAAATCCGCTTCTATCAGGGTGCGTACTGTGTCCACTGGAATTTCGGTAAAACGAAACTGTGTTAATAAGCCGCTGTTAGGCCGCGCCACTTCCATTAGCTCTAACAATCTAAACGAGCAATTCTCATCTAAAAAATAATAATCAAAACGAATATCCTGTAATTCCCACAAGTGATCAATAAGCCACTGCATTTCCTCGTGATCTAAATTAAGCGGATATTCCCACATATCCCTATTTTCTAAGTGGGCATACTCTTGGATTTTGGTGTGATAAGGCACAGTGGAAAAATAGCCTGGGTAGCTACCCGCCAGCCCCCGATAGATATAAAGCATGCTTGCTTCATCATCCACCACGGCACCAAAGTTCACCGCCCAAGAAAGCCAGCTGCCTTGCTGCTCCACATCAGCGGCATCTAAACGTAAAAGAGTATGGCCAAACATGCTAGAGGGGCTATTTAAATAAGCCGCTGGAAATACCAATACCGCTTGGTTATCCGGCACCTGTTCACGCCAAGCTCGATACTCTTCGCAGTGGTCAAAAGCCTCTGCCATTGGCCAGCCTAACTGTTCCGCTAAAAAACGATAACGCGCTGGGAATCGACAACGCATGGGGCTTTCTGCAGGTTCTAAGGCCGCCACCGTGGCCTCCAGCTCTTTTAAGGCATTTGTTTTGCCGTGAGGAGAAAGAAAAAAATCATCATCTGCCACATAGCTTTTATTGCGGTTGCGTAAGGTGCTGCCTTGGTTCCAGTGCAGCAGCGCCTGCCAACGTTCGTGTTTAGCAAGAAAAACTAAAGGGGGCGCGGAGGGGGATTGTGCTTGAGAGAAAGAAGGAAAAACCACTGCCAGCCATGCTAGCAAACTTATTAGCAAAGAATGCCTGAGGGCCATGAATATCTCGCTTATATTAAAAAAGTGCCCCTAAAACGGGGCACTTACTTCATCGTATTAGGCAGAGTATTTTGCTAATACATCATCCTGCGATAGTACGGCATTAATATTTTGCTGTACTTCTTGTGCAGTGATTTCTTCGCTGGTGAAAATTGCTTCAAAGTTTTGGTGCAACACGGAGTTAAAGTGTGCTCTGTCTTCTGCTTCCACGCCTAAGGAAACTGATAAAGCAGTTAGAGCTTCGCCTTCACCCACTGCCACATCGTGGGCCACTTCCTCAAGAACACCATTCATGGAAAGAAGGCTAGAACCGTTATAGGTAAGTGTGCCGCTTGTGTCACAACCGTTGGTACCAGAGGTCATACCAAAAGTAGCGTTACCGGAAGTACCGTTCACTAGGGTAGCTAGCAAGTGCGAAGGCAAACCGCTTTTACCCTCGAACAACATGTTACCCCAACCACAACCTGGGCCACCGGGGGCTGCGGCAGAAACTGACATAGATGCACCCAAAAGAGCGCCAGCTAAAAGAATCTTTTTCATTGTATTTTCCTTTTTATGACTACACCCCTAAAAGGAGCATTGGCGAAACACCGTTTATAACGGCACCAAACTCAAATTAAAGTGCAACAGAGAACTTGTAAACCCTATTTTGCAAAATAATTAAAGTTATTAGGCTTCTAGTAAAAAAGTCACAGGCCCATCATTCACCAGATGCACTTGCATATCCGCACCGAATTGCCCTGTGGCCACCTTGTCATGCTGCGCCCTGCAGCATGATACAAAACAATCAAAGAGTTGCTGAGCTCGCTCAGGAGGTGCACTGCTCGAAAAGCTCGGCCTGAGTCCCTTGCGAGTATCCGCCGATAAAGTGAACTGGGAAACTATCAGCAAGCCACCTTGGGCTTGCTGAACATTAAGGTTCATTTTGCCGTTATCATCAGAAAAAACACGATACCCTAATACTTTTTTGGCAAGCCGCTCCACCGTGGCTTCATCATCTCCTTGGCAGATACCCACCAGCAAGAGCAGGCCATCATCAATGGCCCCCACTGTGTTTCCCGCCACCTCCACCTTAGCGTGGGATACGCGTTGTAGCAGTACCTTCATAATTAGGATGAAAAGTACATATCAAATTCTACGGGGTGAGGAGCCACCTGCAGGCGCTCCACATCACTGCGCAGCAGGCTCACATAAGCCTCCAAGCCTTCCTTGGTGAACACATTGCCCTTGAGGAGAAACTCATGATCTTCGCTTAAAGCATCGATAGCCTCCTGCAAGGATTGTGCCACCGTAGGTACCTGCTGAGCCTCTTCAGGAGCAAGGCCATAAAGATCTTTATCCATGGCTTCACCAGGATCAATTTTGTTTTGAATACCATCCAAACCGGCCATTAACATGGCAGCAAAACACAGATACGGGTTCGCTGTGCCATCAGGGAAACGCGCCTCAATACGGCGCCCTTTAGGGCTAGTAACGTAGGGAATGCGAATAGCTGCAGAGCGATTACGCGCTGAATAAGCCAGCTTCACCGGTGCTTCATAGCCAGGCACTAATCGTTTGTAAGAGTTGGTGCTTGGGTTAGTAATGGCGTTTAACGCGCGCGCATGGCGAATTAAACCACCAATATAATATAGGGCCGTTTCACTTAAATTGCCGTACAAATCTCCG
This sequence comes from uncultured Alcanivoracaceae bacterium, assembly GCA_937943665.1. Classification (GTDB taxonomy): domain Bacteria; phylum Pseudomonadota; class Gammaproteobacteria; order Pseudomonadales; family Alcanivoracaceae; genus CALEAR01. The sequence goes on along the minus strand of CALEAR010000154.1, from coordinate 7,883 downwards.
GCAAAAATATTACGCCCTTCTTTATGGAGCGATTGGTGCACATGCATACCGGAACCGCTATCTCCCAACAGGGGTTTTGGCATAAAGGTGGCGGTTTTGCCATAAGCATGTGCCACGTTGTGCACACAGTATTTTAAAATTTGTACCTCATCAGCCTTGCGTGTGAGTGTGGCAGGCCCCACACCAATTTCACACTGGCCCGCACTGGCCACCTCGTGGTGATGTACCTCCACCTCAAGGCCCATACTTTCTAAAGCGCTACACATGGCTGCACGTAAATCATGCAAGCTATCCACAGGGGGAACGGGGAAGTATCCGCCCTTCACTCGTGGGCGGTGGCCATGGTTAGTGCCTTCGTATTTGGCACCGCTCATCCATGCACCCTCATCGGAATACACGTGATACATGCTAGCGTGCATATCTGTGCGCCAACGTACCCCATCAAACACAAAGAATTCAGGCTCAGGGCCAAACAAGGCGGTATCTGCAATACCCGTGGCCACTAAATATTCCTCTGCACGTTGAGCAATGGTTCTAGGGTCCCGTTCGTAACCCTGCATGGTCACAGGATCAAGCACATTACAGCGCACATTCACTGTGGGTACATCAGTAAACGGATCTAATACAGCGCTATCGTCATCGGGCATCAATAACATGTCAGATTCATTCACACCCTTCCACGCTGCGAAGGAAGAGCCATCAAACATGCGGCCTTCGGTAAAAAACGCTTCATCCACTTGGCTGGTGGGGTAGCTTACGTGTTGCTCTTTACCACGACTATCTGTGAAGCGTAAATCCACCCACTTGGCGTCTGATTCTTTGATCAGTTTTAGCGTTTTTACCGACATAAAGCTGTGCCCTCCCGAGCATCTTAACTAATGATTGTTTAACTATGTTGTACTTTAATATGTACACGATACTCGCCATCTTGGCTGCTCGTGTCTAGTACCTGATGACCATTAATGCGACACCAAGCAGGAATATCGTTCAACATTCCTGGATCTGTTCCCACCACTAGCAGCTCTTCGCCACTGGTCATGGTATTAATTTTGTTTTGCGTACGGATCACAGGCAATGGGCACAACAGGCGCCGCACATTCAGCTCCTCAGCCATGGCTGCTAGCCTCCTCAGGTGCGGGTGGAATTTCTGGGCGGTGTTCACCCACATGCCATTCCCGTTTGATTTCATCGGGTCTGAGCGGCTTCACCGTGATTTCACGTGTGACGCCATTGGGCTCACGATAGGCGAGCACCACCTCCCCAGCACGGCGCCCTTGGGAAAAGCGAGCCACAATCCGCGCTGCAAACGCAAGATCCTCATCACTTTCAAACTCGCCATCCACCAAGGTGAGTGGACCACCATGACTTACCACTTCTAAACTAGGGAACTGATAGCGATACCCCTGTAGGAAGTTGTTCTCACCCTCTTCTCTGCTCACAATTAATTTAAAGTGAGGACGCGGGCGCAAGTGACGCCCCACCTTTAGCAACATGATGTCATCAAGTTCATAATCTCGCTTGCGACGGGCCTGCCATAAATCCGCTAACTTATTGGAATAAGCTTCATGAGTGAGGAAGCAGCATCCCCCCGCAGGCTGTGCGAAATCCGTTAAACCAAACTTCTTTGCTAACTCCATTTGCGGGGTGCGATTACGACCGCTAAAACCATAAAGTTTTTCCCTATCCACCCAACCTTCACGCTCTGGCAAAGTGGGGTCGAGGTTCAATGCACTGAGTGGTCTAAGTAAACGATCATCCGCGCCGGACTCTCGAGCAATCACGGGCATGGTCCACTTCAACTGTGATTTTGGACGTTGGCCAATCACTTCCCCAGTAATAATAAAATCAAAACCTTCATCACCCGCCATTTCTCGTGCTTTATTAAGCATTAAAGTGGCTTGGTTCACCATGAAAATTTTGCAGTCTAAACAAGGATTTAAATGGGCACCATAACCATGCTTAGGGTTTAGCACCACATCTTTATATTCCTCGGAAATATCCACAATATGGAGTTTGATTCCCAATTGCTCCGCCACCCAAAGCGCGTTATTACGCTTATTTTTATTCTTATCTCGCTCACGAATGGCTTGGGTATGGCCCTCCACGCAAAAACCAGTGTAGAAGTTCACCCCTTCCACATGAATGCCTTGCTCTTGGATCACTCGTACAGCCAGCATGGAATCTAAGCCACCGGACACAAGGGCCAAGGCTTTGCGTTGAACAGGTTGTTGATGGGATGTTGAAGATTGACTCATAAATATCTCTGCTTGGGGTAACCCCGATAATTTCTTGCACATACAGTTATAAGGAAACTGTGCAAAGTATATCAGAGGGCGTAAGCGGCCCCTAGTCTCACTGTGGGATGTCAGCGGCAAAATGCTGTTGGCTGAATGCCACGCGTGCCTCCACTGGCTCCACCTCAAGCTGTTGCGCATCACGCCTGGCCAAATGCTCCTCCACCACTTCGCAGCGACGCATTAAGCCATCATCATTGGCGATTTGAATGTTCAAACCAGGACGCGCATTAATCTCGAGCATCATGGCACCTTGATCTTTATCGAGCACCAAATCCACACCAATATAGCCAAGCCCTGTGAGCTCATAACAGCCACTGGCCAGCATCATGAATTCTTGCCAATCGGGCAACTGTACCCCCGCCACAGGGTTAGTGGTATCTGGATGACGGGAAATTATTCGGTTATGCCAAGTGCCTCCAAGGGTAACACCGGTGGCAAGATCCACCCCTACACCAATGGCGCCTTGGTGCAAGTTAGCTTTCCCCTGGGACTGACGGGTAGGCAAGCGCAACATCCCCATAACAGGATAGCCGCGCAAGACGATGAGACGAATATCTGGCACCCCTTCAAAACTAATGGCACCAAACACATCATCAGGGATCACCCGATATTCCACCAACGCTTTATCACGGTAGCCACCGAGAGAATAAATACCCGAGAGCACACCCGATAAATGGTGTTCAATATCATCCATGGTGAGCAAACGGCCACTCGCTGTACGATAAAACCCCTCAAACTTATCGGTGATTACCAAGATGCCATCACCACCTGCCCCTTGGGCAGGCTTAATTACGAAATCCTTACGATCTCCCAAGAGCTCTGCAAAACGCTTAATTTGCTGTTCACTTTCAATCACAGCATATTGCTCTGGCACTCGGATGCCCACTTCCATGGCCCTTTGCTTAGTGAGCACCTTGTCATCCACCATGGGGTACAGGTGCCGGCGGTTATAGCGCAACACATAATCACCATTACGGGCATTAATTCCCATAATGCCGCGCTCACGTAATCGTTTGCGTATCCCCAGCATGCTTACAGCTCCTTACGCGCTAAAGCACGGAAACGAATCAGCTCGCTCAAACGGTACCCACGGTAATGCCCCATGAGCAACATGATACCCACCATTACTAACAGGGAACCCGGGAAGGTGAAACAGAAATAAGACAGCTGCGGATGGCTCATTAATAGGTGCGCCAGCGTGGCGGCAATCAGGGTGGCCACGGCAGTTTTCAGCGCATGCATGCTGCCACGCTCTTCCCACACAATGGATAATCGCTCAATCACCATGGTGAGGATCACCATGGGGAACAAGGCAATGGACAAGCCCTTCTCAATGCCAAGCTTGTAACCCACCAAGCTAATGAGGGCCATTAAAATAATTACAAAGGTGAGCACCACCGAAAGCCGTGGCAATAACTGTAATCGCAGATGCTCTAGGTAGGATCGCAAGGACAAACCAATAGCAGTAATCACCGCAAACATCACAATACCAGTGACCACTTCAGTTTCACGGAAGGCCAAGGCCACCAGCACCGGTGTAAAAGTACCTAAGGTTTCAAGCCCCACTAAATTACGCAGCAATAATATCAGCAGCACACCAGCGGGAATCATCAACATCACGCGGTAGGTGCTTTGGGTAGCCACTGGCAACTCGTATAAAGACGCCGTTAATAATGCCTTATCACGGGCTGCCTCATTGGTTTTGGCCAATTGAATGGTATTCACTTCCGTTTTAGCCACACTAAAGGTGACGCTTGGATTAGATCCGCCCTCCACTGTGGCAATGGGCCCGGGCCCCACCCACCAAACCAAACGGTCCTCAGGTAAACCTTGTTTACCCGTTACTGGGCTAAAGTACACCCACTGTTTGCCGTTGTGGCTGCGCAGCCACAGCTCTGGGTTTTGTTTTTGCGAATCCGCCAAACGCACCGTATGCACCTGTTGCGAAGGAATATGCGCCGCGGCTAATAGGGTTTCGATCACCCGCGCTCGGTTTTCCACGCTGGTATCCCCCCCGAGCAACAACTTCACGTTGTCATCATTGGGCACATTAAGACGGCGAATCATTTCCGTTATAAAGGTTTCCACATCCGCAGAATGTTGGCGAATTGGCTCTAGCAGGGCCTCAGCCGCTAATTTTTCAGCTCCTTGTAAGGGAGGCCGAGGACGGAACTGCTGTCCTTCTGAAGCCACAGCATTACGGCCAAAACGCTGGGAAATGGCTTGGCGATAATAAAGGGTTTGCTCCCCTTGCGCTCGGCGCACAGACCAAGTGGCAATACGGTTCTCTTCCTCTTGGGTTACGCTAACGCCATAGTTGGGTGAAATAAAGCTCTCATTTAAGGTGAGGAAGTGCTCGCTTTTAGGTGGCACATGCATTTTCACCTTCACCGGTGAATCTGATTCCGCTTTAAAGTTTAAGCGTGCATCAAGCACCCAAACAGTATCCGTTTCATCCTCTTGAATGGGAATATCCAACACAAAGATTTGGTAAAGCGTGGCACCAGCACCCACCAAAATTAATATTAACGCCAGCACCATTGCATGTATTTTTACGCCACGCATTTATTTATCCTTCACCTTTACATTAATGGGTCATTATTTTTTGCAATGGAGGCTACCCGCCGCAAACTCTAAGGAAGCATCCACAAGCGCACCAATATCACGTAACCCTTCAGAGCCCACCAACAAAGGGAAGTTAAAGTGACGACGGTCCGCCAAGTTCACACGCATGGGCACTTCTCGCCCACCAATACACACTTTTAAACGCACCACAATGCGCTCGCTGTAGGTTTTTTCGTTATCAGCCACATCTTCTTTGCGGCGGCGAATACGCACGGTTTTATCCACGGGTAGCTCCACCTTTCGCCCTTCATCGCTTTCCACACCTAAGCGAAAACGCACCCACTCTTCATCATCCTTGGTGAAAGTTTCAATATCATAGGCGCTCAGTGAAGCGCTCACAGCGCCAGTATCGAGTTTAGCCTCAAGCTGCAAACCTAACTCAGGAATAGCAACCTCTTCATGAAGACCAAAAATCACTTTATGATTAAACTCTTTGGCCATTGCGGCTCCTCCGCTTAGCATCACACCTAAGATGCTAAAAACCAACCAACGTTTTAACACTAAAACAACTCCTCGCTTTTATGGCGATGTAAAACTCACATTCTATAACCATAGGTTAAGAGGGCATATTCTAAAGGAAATTCCACAAAAAGTGGGCCAACAACGTAAAACCCTTTTTAACGTTCCCCCGCAAACTCCATCCACGAGCCAACATACAAAGCCGCACAAAGCGTGTATCATAGGCGCTATGATTAACTCAGGATGAGTTCCCTCTCTTCTTTTTCTATTAGGCGAAAAAACTTTCATGTCGTTAGATATTACTCATTTGCGTAACATTGCCATTATTGCCCACGTGGATCATGGCAAAACCACCATTGTGGATAAGCTCTTACAACATTCCGGCACCTTGGATGAGCGCGCCAATCTAGGCGACCGCGTTATGGATTCCGGAGACATTGAAAAAGAGCGCGGCATTACCATTTTGGCTAAGAACACGGCCATTAAATGGAACGATTACCGAATCAACATTGTGGATACCCCAGGCCACGCAGACTTTGGCGGCGAGGTGGAGCGAGTCATGTCCATGGTGGATTCCGTTCTCCTCTTGGTGGACTCCGTAGAAGGCCCCATGCCTCAAACCCGCTTTGTGACCCAAAAGGCTTTCGAAGCCGGGCTAAAGCCCATCGTGGTGGTGAACAAAATTGACCGCCAAGGAGCCCGCCCTGATTGGGTGATTGATCAGGTTTTCGATTTATTCGATAACCTAGGAGCCACCGATGAACAGTTAGATTTCCCCATTATTTACGCCTCTGGCCTTAACGGGATTGCAGGCTTGGATCCTGAAGATATGGCTTCGGACATGACACCTCTATTTGAGGCCATTGTGGAACATGTGCCACACCCACAAGTGGATGTGGAAGGCCCCTTCCAAATGCAAATTAGCTCCTTGGATTACAACAGCTACGTGGGTGTTATTGGCGTGGGTCGTATTACACGTGGCAGCATTAAGGCCAACAGCCCCGTGAAGGTGGTAGATACGGAAGGAAAAATCCGCTCCGGTAGAATCCTTACTATTATGGGCCACCATGGGCTCGATCGTGTGGAGGTAAAATCTGCTTCCGCCGGAGATATTGTCTGCATTACTGGTTTGGATCCGCTGAATATTTCTGACACTGTATGCCACCCTGATACAGTGGAAGCCTTGCCACCTTTAAGTGTGGATGAGCCCACCGTAAGTATGTTCTTCCACGTGAACACCTCGCCCTTTGCAGGTCAAGATGGAAAATTTATTACCTCGCGCAATATTCGCGAGCGCTTGCATGAGGAGCTACGCCATAATGTGGCCTTGCGAGTGGAAGATACCGACAACCCAGATCGCTTCCGCGTTTCAGGTCGCGGGGAGTTACACCTTTCAGTGCTTATTGAAAATATGCGCCGCGAAGGCTTTGAGCTCGCCGTGGGACGCCCTGAAGTGATTATTCGCGAAGTGGATGGTAAGAAACAGGAGCCCTATGAGCACCTCGTGCTTGATGTGGAAGAACAACACCAGGGCGCCATTATGGAGCAACTCGGTGCGCGTCGTGGCGAACTACAAGATATGTCACCCGATGGCAAAGGCCGGGTGCGTCTAGAGTACCTAGCCCCCTCTCGCGGGCTCATTGGTTTCCGTTCCCTGTTCATGACACTCACCTCAGGCACGGGTATTTTTAACGCCGTGTTCTCCCATTACGGTGAATTCCGTGATGAGAAATTTGCAGACCGCAACAACGGAGTGCTCATTTCTAACACCACCGGTAAGGTGCTTGCTTTTGCACTGTTCAACCTGCAGGAGCGTGGGCGCCTTTTCCTCAAACCCAATGTGGAAGTGTACGAAGGACAAATTGTGGGCATTCACTCCCGTGATAACGACTTAGTGGTAAACCCCACACGAGGGAAGGCACACACGAACATTCGCGCCTCCGGCTCCGATGAGAGTATTATTCTCACGCCGCCCATTGAATTCTCCCTCGAGCAGGCCATTGATTTTATTGCCGATGATGAATTGGTGGAAGTCACACCTCACCATATTCGCCTGCGCAAGAAACTGCTTACGGAATCTGAACGTAAGCGTGCTAACCGTTAACCCCACCGCACCTTGGGCCCTTGCCCAAGGTGCTTAAAGAGTTTGTATGTTCCACATCGCCCTGTTCGAACCAGAAATCCCACCTAACACCGGCAATATTATTCGTTTAAGTGCCAATATGGATGCCACACTGCATCTAATAAAACCCTTAGGGTTTTCCTTGGAGGAAAAGCAGCTGCGTCGTGCCGGCATGGATTATCGCGACATTGCTCATATACAAGAACATGAAAACTGGCAAGCCTTTTGCCAATGGAAACAAAACCGACGTTTGTTTGCCTTCACCACTAAAGGCAAACGCAGCTATCACACAGTGGCGTATCAGGCAGAGGACATTTTATTGTTCGGCCCTGAAACACGCGGGCTACCAAACCATATCCTAGATAGCCTACAAGAAACGC
>CALEAR010000153.1 GCA_937943665.1 uncultured Alcanivoracaceae bacterium | reverse complement strand
TTAAGGTGGCGCCGGATAGGCCATCCACTTTGTTATCTTTGTTGGGCGTTCTGTCGTCCACACTGCCCTTGATCACTTCAAAAATCAGATCGCCATCGGGAGAGAGTAGCTTCTTACCTTCCCATAAAGCGCGCCAGTTTTTGTTTTCGATCTCAGCACCCAACCCTGGGGTTTCACCGTGGTCATAGAACACCAAGCCCGAAATGGTATTGGCATCCCCTTCTAATGAAAGGAATCCATACATGGTGGACCACAATCCATAACCTTGGATGGGTAGCACAATGGTTTCAATAGCGTCGTTATCATCACGCACAAGGAACACCTCACCCCACTTGGGAAGCTCGCGAATGCTAGCGATATCTTCTTCGCTGCTTAAGCGGGTGCTCTCCACAGGATCACGCTGATCGTAATCCTCAGGTACCTCACTGGCATCCACCACATTAGGGGTGCCTAGCTCGATGAACTGACGCTCCACTTCATCAAACACCTTGGGGACATCAATGCCCTCTTCATACAGGCCTGCGGCCACCAAAATATTGGTTTGACGATCAAGAACACGGTTTTCATTTTGCATAGGGCGAAGCGAAACCGCCGCAGTGGACACCACGATGCCACACACCAAGCAAATAAGAAATGCAGCAATTAAGGTGCCGCCAACACTGTCTTTATTAAAAGCCATTATGCTTCACCTCCAACTGCGGTACGACGCTGACGACGGCGAATATTGGCCTGGATTACAAAGTAATCGATCAGAGGCGCACACAAGTTACCGAATAAAATGGCCAACATCATGCCTTCTGGGAAAGCGGGGTTCGCCACGCGAATCACCACCACCATAAAGCCAATTAAAATACCAAACACCCATTTACCTGTATCTGTCATGGAAGCGGACACAGGATCCGTAGCCATGAACACCAAACCAAAAGCAAGGCCACCTAAAGTGAGGTGCCAGTGGAAAGGCATGGCAAACAAGGGGTTGGTATCGCTACCAATGGCGTTAAACATAAGGCTAGTGGCCACTACACCCACTAACACCGCCGCCATAATACGCCAGGAAGCAATGCGGGTGATCAAGAGCACCGCTGCGCCAATAAGAATAGCCAAGGTGGAGGTTTCACCAATGGAACCTTGAATGCCACCGAGGAAGGTTTGCATCCAAGTGAGGCCACCGGCGGCCGTTTCTGCGGCCACTTCAGTTAAGCCTGCGGAGAAATCAATAACACCATCCGCCGCTAAGGATAAAGGCGTGGCACCACTAAAGTTATCCACCGCTGTCCAAACGGAATCACCAGAAATTTGTGCAGGGTAAGCAAAGAACAGGAAGGCACGGCCCACCAAGGCGGGGTTAAGGAAGTTTTTCCCAGTACCACCAAAGATTTCTTTACCCACAACTACCCCAAAGCTAATACCTAGGAACACCTGCCACAGGGGAATAGCGGGGGGCACAATCAGGGTGAATAAAATACCGGTGACGAAGAACCCTTCGTTCACCTCATGGCCGCGGCGCCAGGCAAATAGCCCTTCCCAAATAAAACCACCCAAATACACGGTGATCATAATGGGTATGTAGTACACCGCCCCATGGACTATATTCGCCCAGAAGCTGTTCACATCGAAGGAGGCAAGCATGGCCACCAAATCCGTGCGCCAGCCTGGAATGGGGCTAAAGCCAAATTCCGTAATTTGCAGGTTCGCTTGGTAACCGGCGTTGTACATACCAAAGAATAACGCCGGTAAGGCCGCAAACCATACGGTCATCATTACTCGCTTCAAATCGATGCCATCGCGTACATGGGATGCAGAACGAGTGGTCTCTGCAGTGCTGTACAGCATGGTGTCGGACGTTTCGTAGAACACATAATACTGCTTAAAGCGGCCACCTTCATGGAAGTGTGGCGCTATTTTGCGGTCAATAAACGCGCGTAAACCCATGATTAACCCTCCAGCTCAATGGTTGTGAGTGTGTCTCGCAAGAGAGGGCCATATTCATACTTACCCACACACACATAAGTACAAAGCGCCAAATCTTCTTCCACCAGTTCTAAAGCACCAAGATCCTGAGCAGTGTCCGTATCGCCAACAATAATGGCTCGCAATAATTGGGTTGGCAGAATATCTAGGGGCATTACCTTTTCATAGTTGCCAATGGGTACCATGGCGCGCTCACTACCATTGGTGGAGGCAGTCATGGCGAATTTACGACCCGGCATTAATTTAGAGAGATAAATTCCCATTACGGAATGGCGGTTTAAGCCAGGGGACAAGTAACCAAAAGGTATGCGTTCGCGACCTTCTAGCAGCACCGTAACCTGGTTCGCATTACGGCCCAAGAAAGCGAGAGGTCCGCGGGCGTTGTGGCCATTAAACACAGAGCCCGAAATAATGCGGTTCTCACCGTCTTTCAATTGGCCTTCTGTTAGGCTTGCCACATCCGCACCCACTTGCGTGCGAATTAAACGAGGCTCTTTCACCTGTGGGCCTGCTAGGGCCACAATGCGATCCACAAACAACTCACCTGTGGTGAACAACTGACCAATGGCAATCACCTCTTGGTAGCCAAGGGTCCAAACCGTTTTGTTCATGCCCACAGGGTCTAAGTAATGAATATGGGTACCGGCATTGCCCGCTGGGTGTGGCCCAGCAAAGGTTTCTTCACGGATCTGACCACCCGCAAAGGAAGGCAGCTTGGTATTGGGTGAACGGCAAACCCATACAGGGCCTTGCGTTAAGCGTGTTAATACCGTTAAACCATTACGGAAGGCCGCTTCATATTCGCCAACAATAACCTCCGGATCCGCCGCTAAAGGGTTGGTATCCATGAGGGTGACAAAAATGGAATTAGGCTGGGAATCCAGTGCTGGTACCTTACCGAAGGGACGCGTGCGAATAGTGGTCCACTGGCCGGAATCCACGAGCTGCTGAACCACAGCCTCGCGGGATAACCCTGCTAACGCTTCCGGCTGATAGCGATTGAACTCCACCGCTTCTTCACTGCCCTGCTCCACCTCAATCACCACAGATTGTAGTGCACGACGCTTACCGCGATTAATAGCCACCACTGTGCCCGTGGCTGGGGCAGTGTATTTAACGCCTTCGGTTTTCTTATCGGTAAAAATCAATTGGCCCTTGATGACACGGTCGCCTTCCGCCACTTCCATGGTGGGGCGCATGCCGTGGTATTCACCACCTAAAATGGCCACTTGTTTTACTGATGGAGCTCCGTCGATCTCTTGGCGTGGTGCACCTGTAATAGGTAGATCGAGCCCCCGCTTGATTTTGATCATATTCTCTCGCCCACTTGTGATGCTTCGCATGGCGGGCGTTCAAGCGCGTCCGCACAACGAAGTTTACCGGGAAAGCCCGGTACGACCTGAAATAACACTAAACTTGGGCACTACGCCCGGCGCCATTATAGGGAGCGCAAGGGCGTAGGCCAACAGGGATTAATGTTTTATTTTTGCATCCCTTACTCAAAGCGTTATGAATTAAGCGCTTGGGTAAACGGGATACTCCACACCCGAAATTTGCTGCAAGATACGTAGTACTTGGCAGCTGTATCCGAACTCGTTGTCATACCACACATAAAGCACACAGTGATTACCGTTCACTATGGTGGCTTCCGCATCAATAACAGAGGCATGACGGGAACCAACGAAATCCGTGGACACGGCATCTGGAGAGCTAATGTAATCCACCTGACGACGCAACGGTGAATGCAAGGACACCCAGCGCAGGTACTCGTTTAGCTCTTCAGGCGTGGTTTCACGCTCTAGCGTGAGGTTTAAAATGGCCAAGGAAACGTTTGGCGTGGGTACGCGAATCGCATTCCCCGTAAGCTTGCCCGCCAAAGAAGGCAATGCCTTAGCTGCTGCCGTGGCAGCACCCGTTTCCGTGATCACCATGTTAAGAGGGGCAGCACGTCCACGACGCGGACCCTTGTGGTAGTTATCCAGTAAGTTTTGGTCATTGGTGTAGGAGTGAACCGTTTCCACGTGCCCCACCTTAATACCAAACTTATCTTCCAACGCCTTTAAGGGAGGTACAATGGCGTTGGTGGTGCAGCTCGCTGCAGAAATAATTGCATCCGCATCGGTGATAATATCGTTGTTCACACCGTGCACAATGTTCTTAAGATCGCCTTTACCAGGTGCTGTTAAAATCACACGGCTAATGCCAGGGCACTGTAAGTGCTGCTTAAGGCCCTCTTCATCACGCCAGCGACCTGTGTTATCGATCACCACCGCATTATTAATGCCGTACTGCGTGTAATCGATGGAAGCAGGATCATCGGAATAAATCACACGGATGAAGTTACCGTTTGCAATAATGGCATTATCTTCTTCATCCACGGAAATGGTGCCAGAGAAAGGGCCATGTACGGAATCACGGCGCAACAAACTCGCACGCTTGTGTAAATCACCCTCTCCGCTCTTGCGCACCACAATGGCTTTTAAACGCAAGCCATCACCACTGCCCGCTTTTTCCACTAGCAAGCGAGTCAAAATACGACCAATACGGCCAAAACCATAAAGCACCACATCGGTGGGCTCAGGGCGAGTTACGCCATTGGTTTTTGCTCCCGCAAGCTGCTGCTTCACAAACTCAGCCACAGGCTGATCACCACCTTCCTTTTTGTACATCACAGCGAGCTTACCGATATCCACCTGACACTGGGCGATATCGAGCTTGGCCACTTCTTGCAAAATGGGGAAGGTATCCACCACAGATAGTTCAGCGGTTTCAATTTGCTTTACAAAGCGGTGGGCTTTAAGGATTTGAATAACAGATTTGTTAACTAAAGTGCGGCTATATACAGATGTGGTTACGTTCCGCTCGCGGTATAACTTCCCGATGATGGGAATCATGGTTTCCGCGATTTCTTCTCGGTTTTTCCAACGACCAAAGTGGTCTTCCAGTTTACTCACAGATTAGGCCCTCTCTGGGTCAGTCAAGGATGGCGCAATGGGCAGCCATGGGAATTCACAGCTCGCCCACATTCGCAGTTCTGCGGGCGCAAATTCTAGCGGATTAAGCGCCTTAACGCCACCCACCTTTTGGATTGCCCCGCACCATGAATCAGTAGTCATTTTTTGGTGGCTTGCAACACACGCATTAAACCTTCCTGCGCCGTGGCTGCCACCATGGTGCCATCTTGTTGGTAAATGGTGCCGCGGTTAAACCCTCTAGCGCCTGCTGCCGAAGGGCTTTCCATACTGTAAAGCAACCATTCATCCGCACGGCAAGGGCGTAAGAACCACAGGGAATGATCAATACTGGCGGATTGCACCTGTGGCTGCCAAAAACTTATGCCGTGGGGCAACATGGCGGTGGTCATTAAAGATAAATCGGAACAAAAGGTTAATAAGGCCTGATGCACCGCTAGCGGTGCCTGAACAGGCTCCTTAATGCGAAACCACATATGACGCACCGGTTCCACAGGCTCAGTGCCAAACATGCTCACAGGTGTTACGGGGCGAATTTCTATGGGCCTTTCTTGCAAAAATACCTTGCGCACCGTTTCAGGCAAAAGCTCTGCAAACGCTAAACGCTGCGCCTCATCGGATTCCACTTCCTCTGGGGGTGGCACCAGAGGCATTTCGCTTTGGTGCTCTGGCCCCTCCTCTGGCACTTGGAAGGAAGCTGATAAACTAAAAATAGCACGTCCGTTTTGAATGGCACGCACCCGTCGGGTGGTAAAGCCGCGGCCATCACGAATACGATCCACCTCATAAACCACTGGCTTATCTACCGTGCCTGGGCGTAAAAAATAAGCGTGCAAGGAATGCGCTAAACGATCCTCCGGCACCGTTTTAGAAGCAGCTCGCAAGGCCTGCCCGGCCACCAAGCCGCCAAACAAACTCCCCTGCCCCGTATCAATGGTGGCACCACGGAACAAGTTGTCCTCGAACTGCTCAAGTTCTATTACACGTACGAGATCATTAACCACGGAGGCCATATTCTTCTCACTTCATAGCAAACTAAGGCGAACAAAAGGGCTCATCATACCCAGATTCAAAAATAGATTCAGGTCAATATTTTCAGGAGTTTTAACCACCAAGGCCAAATAGTGCGAGATCTTGTACAATGCGCTTTTTTCCTTGGCGAGCTACCTGAGTAACTATGAAGCAACTTCCTCATGAGGATTTATTTCCACGGGGTGTGGAACACTTTCGACACTGGCACATTCAAGATAAGGGCGCCCTGGCGTTGGTGCTTGCCCACCTGAGCCAACAAGACACTGGTCCTTTAGTGGTGCTCACTAGCAGCACCCAAGAAGCTCGCCAACTGGAGGATGCCCTACAATTTTATTTAGCCCATGCGGATACCCCAGTGGCCCTGTTTCCCGATTGGGAAACCTTGCCCTATGATTTGTTCTCGCCCCAGCAGGCCATCATCAATGAGCGAATTCGCGTGCTGCATCAGTTGCCCACCCTTAAAAAAGGGGTCATTTTGGTGCCCATCAACACCCTGTTGCAGCGCTTGCCCCCCAAAAGCCATGTTAGCGGTAGCAGCTTTGATTTGGCCGTGGGCGATACCTTTGATTTAGACGCCACTCGGCAACGCCTAACGGAATCCGGTTACCGCCACAGCAACACAGTGTATGAAAGTGGTGAATTTGCCATTCGTGGTGCCATTATGGATGTGTTCCCCATGGGGGAAACACAGCCCTTCCGCATCGAGTTATTTGATGATGAAATTGAATCCCTACGTTTATTTGATGCGGAAACCCAACGTTCCACTGGCACTGTGGAGCGCATTACCCTTTTACCGGCGGCGGAGTACCCCTTAAGCGAAGCCGGCATAGCTCAGTTCCGTGAAAGCTTTCGCGAAACCTTTGATGTGGATTACCGTAAAAACCAACTGTACCTAGATGTGACAGAGGGTATCCCTAGCCCAGGGTTAGAATATTA
>CALEAR010000152.1 GCA_937943665.1 uncultured Alcanivoracaceae bacterium | reverse complement strand
AAAAGGCATACAGCAAATGCGGTATGCCTTAAGCAATAGCGAGGATAATTTTTCCCTTTACAGCCAAATTAAAGCGCGTTTGGCGGAAATGGAAAAGCTCGCCGCTGAAAAATTCTAAGGGCGCTAGGCGCCCTTTTTATTACCAAGTAACGGTAATTTTGCCAAGATGCTTTCCATCACTCATGTGCTGAAACGCCTCAGCTAAACGTGCATAAGTGAAGGTATCACTAATCACAGGCTTCGCTTCAATGGTTTCCAAGGCCTTTACAAAATCTTGCTGATCACGACGACTTGCCACAATCAACCCCTGTAAACGCGCCTGTTTTGCCAGCAACTGCATAACGGGTAGCTCAGCGTTAACACCTGAAAGAATGCCTACCTGAGCAATATGTCCGCCCACGTTCAATGCCGCTAAGGATTGACTCAATGTGGCAGGCCCACCCACCTCCACCACATGATCCACACCACCTGTAAGGGCTCGTGCTTTTTTGCCCCACTCAGGTTCTTCCACATAGTTAATGGCGTAATCTGCACCTAAGGCTTTGGCCTTTTCGAGCTTCTCATTAGAAGAAGAAGTGATCACTGTGGTGGCTCCCATGGCCTTAGCCAGTTGTAAGGCCGTGATGGAAACTCCACCAGTGCCCTGTAAGAGCACCACATCACCTGCTTTTAACTTGCCATTCACCACCAAGGCACGCCAAGCAGTTAACCCTGAGGTAGTAATGGTGGCAGCTTCCTCGTGGCTCCAACCTTTAGGTGCATGGGTAAAGGCGCCTGTGGGGCGCACCACATATTCTTGAGCCATGCCCTCTAGGCCATCCCCAGGCACATTGCGGAAATGCCCCACGGCTGAAAACGCCGGACCAGCAGGCCACACTGGAAAGAAGGTGGAGACCACATGATCACCCACAGCAAACTCAGTCACCCCTTCCCCCACCGCTTCCACTACGCCGGCCCCATCGGAGAGCAGTACACGATTC
Source organism: uncultured Alcanivoracaceae bacterium (assembly GCA_937943665.1). GTDB lineage: Bacteria > Pseudomonadota > Gammaproteobacteria > Pseudomonadales > Alcanivoracaceae > CALEAR01. The sequence goes on along the minus strand of CALEAR010000152.1, from coordinate 868 downwards.
TCGGCTGTGGGAATCCCCCCATTAGCCACAAGCAAATCATGGTAGTTTAAGGAGCTGGCTTTAATAGCCACACGAATTTCACCTGGGCCTGGGCTGCCTGGATCCTGTGCCTCAACAAGCTTCACCTTATCTAACCCACCACCTGAGCCTACAACCACCGCTTTCATATTTTCTCCTGTTATTTCACTTATTAAAAACCATGCTTAAGCTTGCACTTAAGTATCAGAATTAGCAAAGTATAGGCACCAAAATAATAAGAGCGAACACCATGAATTTTGATTTTATTAGCCCACACCGCCTTATCGTTCAAGCCGGCGCTAGCCAGCAGTTACCCCAATTAATGACAGAGCTCGACGCCCAAAAAATCCTTATTATTACCGATGCCGACATTATGCAATTAGGCCTGCTGGATGAGGTGAAAGCCCAGTTTCAGCGTAGTGGTGTTGCCTTTTCGATTTTCCAAGAGGTAAGTGCAGACCCAAGCGATGAGGTGGTGAAAGCGGCGGTGGCAGCGGCCGAGGCGTGCCATGCGGATGGTATTATTGGTTTTGGTGGCGGCAGCCCCATGGATGTGGCCAAATTAGTGGCAAAACTTCACCACCCTCACAATCAGCAATCCCTTGAGCAACTATACGGCATTGCCATGGCGCAAGGACCTCGCTTACCCCTCATCCTAGTGCCTACCACCGCTGGCACTGGTTCAGAAGCCACCCCCATTTCTATTGTTACCACAGGCAGCACCACCAAAAGCGGTGTTGTGGCTTCGCAATTACTACCGGATGTGGCCATTTTAGATGCCAGTTTAACCCTTGGTTTGCCGCCCTCGGTAACCGCCGCCACCGGTGTGGATGCCATGGTACACGCCATT
>CALEAR010000151.1 GCA_937943665.1 uncultured Alcanivoracaceae bacterium | reverse complement strand
GGTGTTAAGGGGCACACTACCTAAAATGGTTAAGGGCTTGTTGCCCTGCTTCACCTGCTTGGGCAAGGTGTTGGCCAGGGCTTCATCGCGCACCTTGTTAAGAACCAAACCCAACATATCATTGCCATAGGCTTGGGAATGAATTTCCACGCGGTCGGCTAATTCTTCCACGGTGAGCTCATCGGGCGCAGCCACGAGGATCACCTCCGCCCCTAGGCTTCTGGCCATTTCTGCGTTAATGCGGGTGGCAAAGCTAATTTTGCGGGTGGGCACTATGCCCTCCACCACCACCACGTCTTTCTCTTTGGCGGCTTGATGAAACAGGCGCACGCCCTCTTCTAACACCTCATCGCCACGGCCTTCTGCCAACATTTTGTGTGCCGTGCCAAAGGCAATGGGCTTGGGGCTTTGAATGCCAAACACATTCTTAATTAAAGTGGTGGAACTTTCGGGTTCGCCATTTTTAGGGTCTTCCTGCGCCACTAACTTACAAAAACCCACACGCAAGCCGCCCCTTTCTAACAGGCGTACAAGCCCCATGCACACAGAAGTTAAGCCGGAGCCATAGCTGGTGGGTGCAACAAAATAAATCTGCATTTCTCTTCCTTACAACACTGAGGTGCCCTTAGTACACTCTAAGGTTTCTAACGCAATTTGGCGTTCTTCATTGGTGGGCACCACCCATAATTCAGGGGAACCCAAGCGATGAATGGTGCCCGCTTTACCACCCACGCATGCGTCGTTGAGTTTTTCATCCACGCGTACGCCAAACAGCACTAAATGTTCCGCCACCTTGGCACGCACTAGGGCTGAGTTTTCACCAATACCACCGGTAAAAATAATGCCATCTAAGCGGGGCAAGGCGCAGGCCATGGCGGCCAAGGATTTCGCCAAACGATAGCAAAACACATCAATGGCTAAACGAGCGCCCTCATGGCCCTCATCACGGGCTTTCACAAGGCTGCGCATATCGTTGGATAAGCCAGCGGATAACCCAAGCAAACCACTTTCTTTATTGAGGACGTGATCGATTTTTTCAAGGTCCCAACCCAGTTCGCGGTGCAAGTAACTGTGCAAGTTAGGATCCACATCGCCGCTGCGGGTGCCCATAACTAAGCCCTCTAAAGGGGTAAAGCCCATGCTGGTATCCACGCTTTCGCCGTTGAGTATGGCAGCGGTGGAGCAACCATTGCCCAGGTGGGCGGTGAGCCAACCGGAGTTATCTAGGGATTTACCGGCTAAACGGGCGGCCTCTTCCACCACATAGCGGTGGCTGGTGCCGTGGAAGCCATAGCGGCGCACGCCCTGCTCCGTGTACAGGTGCTCGGGAATGGCGTAGCGGAAGGCGTAATCCGGCAAGGTTTGGTGAAAGGCGGTATCAAACACCGCCACATGGGGTAAAGAAGGAAATAGCTTCATGGCGGCTTCTATACCCAATAGGTTGGCAGGGTTGTGTAATGGAGCAAGGGCCGCTGTGTTACGAATGGCGGCAATGGCATCTTCTTCTAAAATGCAGGCTTGGGTAAAGTGTTCGCCACCATGCACCACGCGGTGGCCAATGGCTTTTAATTTACCCTCAGAAGCGGCCACTTTTTCCACCTTGGGAAGAATCTGGCTTAGGGCCGCTTTGTGATCCGCTTTGGGAGGCAATGGCACGGAGGTCTTCTCGCCGTTCAATTTCCAAGTGAGATTCGCTTCGTTTTCTCCTAGCCGTTCGGCAAGCCCTTCCATAACAAAATCGCTTTCTTCTGGATTAACGAGGGCAAATTTAATGGATGAACTCCCGCAGTTCACCACTAATACAAGTGCAGCCATGGGCCTCTCCTTATAACACTAGCAACCTGTTAACAGGTAAAAAAATGGCTGGGAAAACCCCAGCCAAATCAAACACTAATAAGATTCTCTTAAACTAACTGTTAAATTGAATACGGGCGCCTCGGGGGTGCTGCTGCTATCGTGGCAAAAGTACCCTTCACGCTCAAACTGAAACCGCTGTGCACCTTCATTTAACACTGAAGGCTCTGCCTTACACCCCTTCAACACCACAAGCGATTCTGGGTTAACAGAGGCCAGCATGCCGCCTTCAGCACGATCTGGGCTGGCCTCTAAAAAGAGGCGATCATACAGGCGCACTTCCGCATCCACCGCGTGGGGTGCCGATACCCAATGGATCACCCCACGGGGTTTGTAACCTTCGGGGTTCACCCCTAAGGTGTTTTCATCATAGGTGCAGTAAATGGTGATGATGTTGCCCTCGGCATCCTTTTCCACTTCGTTGGCGGTAATCACATAAGAGCCGCGTAATCGCCCGGCGCCGCCAAGCACAAGGCGCTTATATTTTTTATTGGCTTCTTCACGGAAATCCGCCGCATCAATGAGCAGCTCACCGCTCATGGGTACCTGGCGCTCCCCCATGGCCTCGTTTTGCGGGTGCAGTGGCAAGGTGAGCATTTCTTCTTTGCCCTCAGGCCAGTTGGTAATCACCACTTTAACGGGGTTAAGCACGCACATGGCGCGGGGCGCATTGCGGTTAAGATCATCACGCACAGCAGATTCCAACATGGAAACATCCACCACGGAATCTGCACGGGCCACACCAATCATGTTGCAGAAGTTTTGAATGGCCTCTGGGGTGTAGCCACGGCGGCGCATGCCTGAAATAGTAGGCATGCGTGGATCATCCCATGATTCCACAATGCCCTCATCCACCAGCTGCTTTAGGCGGCGCTTACTGGTAACCGTGTAGTTCAGGTTTAAGCGCGCAAACTCATACTGGCGCGGGCGGCTGGGGAATTCGTGCAACCCCTCTAAGCTATCCAACACCCAATCATACAAGGGGCGATGGGCCTCAAACTCTAGGGTACAGAGGCTATGGGTAATGCCTTCAATGGCATCTGAAATGGGATGGGTGAAATCATACATGGGGTAAATGCACCATTTATCCCCGGTTTGGTGGTGTGGCACCTTAAGCACGCGATACAAAATAGGATCGCGCAAGTTCATATTGGGAGAGGCCATATCAATTTTCGCGCGCAGCACCGCCTCACCGGGCTCAAATTCACCGGCACGCATGGCTTCAAACAGTTGGCGGTTTTCCTCCACGGTGCGATCCCGATAGGGGCTATTGCGCCCTGGGGTGGTAAAGTTGCCACGGTATTCCGCAATGTCTTCGGGGCTTAGGCTATCCACATAGGCAAGGCCAGCATCAATGAGTTTTAGCGCACACTCGTAAAGCTCATCAAAATAATCTGAGGCAAAGCGCACTGGGCCATCCCACTCGCCACCTAACCAACGCACGTTATCCTTAATGGATTCCACATACTCTAAGGATTCATTGGTGGGGTTGGTGTCATCAAAGCGTAAATGGCAAAGGCCTTGGTAATCGCGGGCGATACCAAAGTTTAAGCAAATGGATTTCGCATGCCCCACATGCAAGTAGCCGTTTGGCTCTGGGGGGAAACGCGTAATAATTTTGGTGTGCTTGCCTTCGGCAATATCTTTATCGATGATTTGGCGAATAAAATTAGTGGGTGTCTCCACGCGCTCTGTCATAATCGTCTGCAATCCTGTGAAAAAAGCATCAAATGTGATGAAAGTGGCACCGATATTAGGGTAAAAATCGGCATTTTACGCCGCGATGTGACAAAATAAACAATTGCGGCGCTAACGTCATCTTTAATCGGCGTTTTTATGGCCAAAAAAATTCCCGTTTTCGTTGGCGCTAGTGTACAGTGCACGCCTTGGCAATCAAAGCTTGGAGGAGACCCCGTTGAAAGTACAGTTAAATACCACCTATGGCGATATTGTAATAGAGCTCGATATGGAAAAGGCCCCCATCACGGCAAACAACTTTGCCCAATACGTGAAAGAGGGTTTTTATGATGGCACTATTTTCCACCGTGTGATCCCAAATTTTATGATCCAAGGCGGCGGCTTTACCGAAACCATGGAGCAAAAGCCCACCCGTGACCCTATTCAAAACGAAGCGGGTAATGGCCTTTCTAACACTGTGGGAGCCATTGCCATGGCGCGCACCAGTGATCCACACTCTGCTTCTGCACAGTTTTTTATTAACGTGTCCGA
>CALEAR010000150.1 GCA_937943665.1 uncultured Alcanivoracaceae bacterium | reverse complement strand
GTACAGCTTCCTGAAGGGTTTGAGCCCCAAGCAGTGAAGGTGAAATTAACGCCCTCTGGGAATCAGGTGGAACCCTCAGAAAATCAATTTGAATGGTTAGTTAAGGAGCTTTGAGTGTTAGGAAGAAAACGTAAAGCCGCAGCAACTCCACCGAGTGAGCACACATTAATCGCAAAAAGCAGCACCATTACGGGTGATATCGAGTTTGGTGGTGTGCTGCATGTGCAGGGGTATGTGAAAGGGCAGATTACTGTATCCAACGATCAAGGCCAGTTAGTGATCGATAAGGATGGCAGAGTAGAAGGGGAGATCCATGTGCCACATATTATTATTAATGGCCATGTGATAGGGGATGTTTATGCCACAGAAAAGCTTGAATTGGCAGAAAATGCCCGCATTGAAGGTAATGTGACCTATGAAACTATCGAGATGATGGCGGGTGCTCAGGTGAACGGTAAATTGGTGCGTAACCGTGAGCAACAGAAGAGTTTGCCGGCGCCCGAAAAGCAGCAAGAGGAGCAAGAGGTCGAGGAAGCTATAGCAGAGGCGAAAGCTTGACGGTTTTGCTCGGGTATTGCATGCTTGAGCTCCCTTAACCTAATTGGAAATAAATGGCGATGTCTGAGTCTGCACCTTTAATTCTCACGGATCAGGCGGTGGAAAAAGTCCGCAGCCTGCGCGATGAGGAAGGTAACCCCAACCTCAAATTGCGGGTGTACATTACCGGGGGTGGCTGCTCGGGATTCTCCTATGGCTTCACCTTCGATGAAGAAGTTCGCGATGATGACACAGTGGTGGAGCGCGATGGCGTGGCTCTGCTAGTGGATGCCATGAGTGTGCAATATCTCACCGGTTCCGCCGTGCATTACGAACAGAGCCTTATGGGTTCTAAATTTATTGTTGAAAACCCCAATGCCACGGCCACCTGTGGTTGCGGTTCTTCCTTCGCTATTTAACCTAAATACAACCCCCCTAAAACCAACGCCTTGCGAGCCCCAGTGGCTTGCGGGGCATTGCCTGTTACCCCATGCATACGTGCCCAAGCTAGCCAGGCAAAGGCAGCGGCTTCCACTTGATCAACGGGAAGGTGGTAGGTTTCACTAGTGCATACCTGAATGTGGGGCAGCGCTTGGCTGAGCAGTTCCATTAACAAGCTATTACGTGCGCCACCCCCGCAAACCACAAGTTCATCAATGGTATAAGGTGCAATGGCATTGGCCACAGATTGTGCCGTAAGGTGCGTTAAGGTGTGTTGTACATCGGCGGGATCTTCTTCGCCGGTGAGGTGTGCTTGCAGCCAAGGTAGGTTGAAATATTCCCTGCCGGTGCTTTTTGGGGCGGGGCGAGAGAAGTAGGTATCGGCTAAAAGCGCTTCGAGCAAGTGTGGCAGCAGGGTGCCAGTGCGCCCCCATTCTCCGTTTTTATCGTACATTCGGCCGGTGTGCTGGTGACACCATTGGTCTAGCAGGGTATTGGCGGGCCCTGTGTCGAAGCCAATGGTGAGGGTTTGCCCGTTTAAGATAGATACATTGGCAATGCCACCAAGGTTGAGTACTGCTTTATTGTGAGTTGGGTGCGCAAACTGATGAAGATGAAATTGTGGCACTAAGGGGGCGCCCTCGCCGCCAAGAGCAATATCAGCTCTGCGGAAATCTGCCACCACAGGAATTTGAGTGAGCGCTGCCAGTGCGCCTGGGTTACCAGCTTGCAAGGAAAAGCCTAGCTCTGGGTGGTGGCGAAGGGTTTGGCCGTGGCAGCCAATGGCTGCAGATCGCTGCGGGTGACCCAGGTGGTATAGACCGCCACGGTCAGGGTCTGCAC
>CALEAR010000149.1 GCA_937943665.1 uncultured Alcanivoracaceae bacterium | reverse complement strand
CAGTTTCAGGCCCTTGAGGCATTGGATCCGGAGTGCGCGCAAAAGGTTAGAGCGCACTCCGCGTAAGCCTATTCTGGCATATCAATGTATTCGATGATTTTCACGATTTTTTGTATCCCATATACCCGCTGAATACGTTCTGTTACCGCATCCGCTTCCGCTCGCGTGAGTAGGCCCATGATGTAAACCACCCCCCGGCGAGTGACTACCTTGGTACGTCGCCCAGGGACCTTGCTAGCCAGAAGCAACCGGGTTTTGGCTTTTGAGGTGATCCAAGCATCGCTAATGCCTGAAAAGGCGGTGGCCTTTTCTCGAGCGGCGAGCTCGTTGTGTACACTGCGCACATGACGCACCTTTTTCGCCACCTCTCCGGCGGCATTTACGGTGGCCTTATCTTCCACTTCCCCCACCAGCAGTACGTTGCCGTTCATGCTGATTACCTTCACCTTGCCGGTTTCTCGCACCTCTGGTGAGCGGCGATAAAGGTTTACTTTGATTTTACGCTCAATGTTTTGGTCTTCGATTTTTGCGCCAAAGGTGCGTTTACCATGGTTGTTATCTATGGGTTCAGTACCCATGGGAGCAATTAAATTAGCGCAACCGGTGAGCGCGAGTATAACGATGGCTAAAAGGGATTGTTTGAGTGTTACGGAGAAAGGCACACTTAGTCTCCACCAAAAAGTTGTTGATCGATATAGTCGCACAGGGCGTGAAGAATCACCAAGTGGACTTCCTGAATACGCGCGGTGGAATCCGAAGGAACACGAATTTCCACATCGGTATTGGCATAAAGTGGGGCCATTTTACCCCCGTCTTTGCCCGTGAGGGCGATCACCGTGAGCTCCTTATCGTGAGCTGCCTGTATGGCTTGCACCACATTGGCGGAATTTCCACTGGTGGAAATGACCAAGAGTACATCACCGGGGTTGCCCAAGGCTCGCACCTGCTTAGAAAATACCTCTGTGTAGCTGTAATCATTGGCGATGGCAGTGAGCGTAGCCGTATCTGCGCTTAAGGCCATGGCCGGCAGGGAAGGGCGTTCCCGCTCAAAACGGTTCAGCAGTTCAGAGGCAAATCGTTGAGCATCACTGGCGGATGCGCCATTGCCACAGGCTAAAATTTTACCGCCATAGAGCAAGGCTTCCACCATACGCTGACCAGCGGCTTCAATGAATTCTGGCAGTACCTCGGCAGCGGCCATTTTGGCTTCCATGCTATCCACAAATAGCTGACGGATACGGTTAATACTCATGAAAGATTTCTCCTCGCCTTATTCTTCTATATCAAAGGCCTGCTTCACCCAGTGGCCATGCCAATGGCCATAAGCATCTTGGCAAACACCAATCACATCAAAGCGACAGGCCAAAGTGGCTAATGCTGGGTTGCTTTGCAAAAAGTACAGCGCCGCTTTAATAAGGCGCTGTTGTTTGTGGTGCGTAATGGAGGCCAAAGCACCGCCGTGGCTTATATGCTGCCGGTAGCGTACTTCAATAAACACTAAAGTATCTTCATGTCGGGCAACGATATCAAGCTCGCCATGGCGGCAGTGCACATTTTGCGCAATGACCTTCACGCCTTGGGCTTGAAGCCACTGGCACACAAATTGCTCAGCGGCTTGGCCTTTTGTTTGTTTATTGGGATGGGAGCGCAGGAATGGGTTTGGCATTTTCTAACCCCTTGTTGCCATCGAAGGTGGCCTTGCCACGCACAAAGCGTGCGGGCAATAGGCCACGCTCAATACGTTGCTGGTTCAGGGTTAGGGTACCGGTTAATCCTTGCAAACGGTTGTGACGTGAGGTCTTCATCACGCTTAAACGCTGTGCCACTTGGTAGGCATCCATACCCAAGGCGAAGATGCGCTCATAACGGCCATGTTGCTTGGGCCATACTTGTTGAATCTCTTCTAATAGCTCGGGGTTGGGTTGTATTAGCCAAGGAATGTCCATGAACTGTATACGGTTTAAATCATTGTTTTTGCTTGGGTTATCCTGTCCATCATAAATCATGGAGGTGCTGAATAAGGGCAGGCGGTTGCCATGGTAAAAATCAATGGCGGGCTTAATTTGGCGCCCTTGATCCGCCGAAGCCACTAAAAAGATGGCATCTATATCTTTGCGGCTAACGTTTCTATCACGGTGAGTGCGGGCTTGGTAGGCGTCTACTTTCAGTAAACGGCTTACAGCACTATTAGCATCTGCCCCATAGGCTTGTTGGTCCACCACCACGGCGCCTAAGTCTTCCCAGGCTTGGGTGAAGGCTTGAGCAATACGGTGGCCGCTGGCTGTATCTGGGAATAATAACCCCATGCGGCTAAGGCCTTGGAAATAAGCCACTTCAGCAATTTGCTTGGCTTCATCTTCTGGAGCTAAGCCAAACTGAAACAGGTTATCGGGTGCTTCTGGTTGATCGTGGTAGTTCAGGGATAACACATCCACGGGCAGTGTTTTTTGTTTTGAAAGGGCCACCACCTTATTTTTCTCCAAGGGGCCAATCACCAGTTCGGCGCCTTCATCCACCGCTTGGTGGTACAGGGCAAGAATATCTTCTTCTTGGCTGCTGTCATAAAAA
>CALEAR010000148.1 GCA_937943665.1 uncultured Alcanivoracaceae bacterium | reverse complement strand
ATACGGGAGCCTTGGGGAGTGAATGGAAGAATTTCGTGAGCGCGTCGAGGAACAGCGAGGACGACCCCAAGGGGGTAACCGCTGGATTGGCACAGGGGGGACTTCACCCTTTGGCGCTTACGGCGCCCATCCTGAGGGCGTACGCGTGGGCGGGGAATCCCGCAACCGCAGTGCGGTGAAGGTATGGCAAAAGCGCGAGTTCCGCAACTTGGATGATAGTGAGCAGCTTGGTAGCCGCAATATGCAGTTGGCCTTACGCCGCTTGCGCAAGTTTACCCGCACTGGCCGTGAGGAAGAGTTTGATCTTGATGGCACCATTGAATCCACAGCCAAAAACGCAGGCTTGCTTGATATTCGCATGCGCCCAGAAGAAAGCAATCAAATTAAGGTGCTGATCTTCTTTGATGTGGGTGGGTCCATGGATCCATACGCAGCCCTGTGTGAGGAATTGTTCAGTGCGGCACGTCACGAATTTAAGCACATGGAGTATTATTACTTTCACAACTTTATTTATGAAAACGTGTGGAAGGATAATCGTCGCCGTTGGGATGAGCGCACCTCCACATGGGATATTCTCAACAAATATAGCTCCGATTATCGAGTGATTTTTGTGGGGGATGCGGCCATGAGCCCCTATGAAATTAACTCCGTGGGCGGCAGTGTGGAGCATTATAACGAAGAGCCCGGTGCGGTATGGATGCAACGCCTAACGGATCACTTTAAGAAAATTGTGTGGTTAAACCCTGAGCCAGAGAAATATTGGGAGGGCACCTTATCCAATAAATGGACCAGGCAGCTCATTGATAATCAAATGTATCCGCTCACCATCGAGGGAATCGAAACCGCCATGCGCCACTTAAGTCGTTAAGTGGCGTATTCCTTTAACACGTTAATAAACTGTTGAGCGCTATTAGAAAGGCTGCGCTCGGGATGGTATACCACCCCCAGTGAACGTTGAGGGATTTCATGGTTTAAGGTGAGGGATTGGGTGTTCTCGTCTTTTAATGTGGTGGGTAGTAAGCTCCAGCCTAACCCCACAGAAACCATCATATATAAGGTTTCCAAGTAGTTGGTGGCCATGGCCACATTAAGACTGAGTTGATAGGTGCTAAAAAGCTCCTCCACCATATGACGCGTAAACGTATTGGGTTGAGGTAGCAGGGCATCGTAATGGGTGAGCTGCTCCAATGTAACCTTTTTGTAAGCGGTGAGGGGATGCTCAGGGCTCACCACTAAGGTTAAAGGATCTGACCAAATGGTGTGATGTACCAAACGCGGGTCTTGGGTGGGTGGCAAGGTGAGTAATCCGAGCTCTAGATCCCCGTTAAGCACTTGCTGCCAAGCAGTCTCCGAATCCACGAAGCGTAAATCCAGCTGCACCTTAGGGTAGCGCTTAGCGTATTCGCGCAACACCGGTGGTAATCGGTGTAAGCCAATGTGGTGGCTTGAACCAATCCGAAGTGTGCCGCTTACTTCACCACTTAAGTTTTCTACGGCACGCCTTGCATCTTCCATGTCCTGGATTAGCTGCTTTGCCCTGGGTAGTAGGGTTCTTCCTGCTTCGGTGAGTACCACTTGTCGGCCAATACGATCAAATAAAGGTGCATTGAGCTGTTGTTCTAGGGCGGCGATGCGTTTGCTAATTGCAGGTTGGGTTAGAAAAAGCTGCTGGGCTGCTTGCGAAAAGCTGCCATGCTCTGTTACCGCGATAAAGGCACGCAAACCATCTATTTCCATAATGTATTCCTATTAGGAATTCGAAGCATGAATATTATGAATTGGAATTATAGGTGTTTAGGCAGTAAAGTGAATCACTGATTGATTGATCCTTGGGTAGATTTGAACTATGACAGCAAAAACCTTATACGATAAATTGTGGGAATCCCACTTGGTGACAGAGCGCGATGATGGCTCTGCCTTAATTTATATTGATCGTCACATTATTCATGAAGTGACCTCCCCGCAAGCTTTTGAAGGGCTTAGATTGGCAGGACGCCAGCCGTGGCGTCGCGAAATGAATTTCGCCACCATCGATCACAACGTGCCCACCACCCCTTTTAAAAGCGCTGAAGATATTGAGGATGAAACCTCCCGTATTCAGGTGGTAACCCTTGAGGATAACACGCAAGAGTTTGGGATCCGTAATTACGGTATTGGTGATGTGCGCCAAGGTATTGTGCACGTGATGGCCCCAGAGCAGGGTGCTGTGTTGCCAGGTATGACAGTGGTATGCGGTGATTCTCATACCTCCACCAACGGTGCTTTTGCTTGTCTTGCCCATGGTATTGGAACCAGTGAGGTGGAGCATGTGTTGGCCACACAGTGTTTAGTGGCCAAAAAAATGAAAAACATGTTAGTGAAGGTGGAGGGCACTCTAGGGTTTGGGGTTACCGCTAAAGATGTGGTGCTGCATATTATTGGCGTGATTGGCACAGCAGGTGGCACAGGTTATGCCATCGAGTTTGCTGGCTCAGCCATTCGTAGCCTTACCATGGAAGGTCGTATGACAGTGTGCAATATGGCCATTGAAGCTGGCGCTCGTGCGGGCATGATTGCCGTGGATGAAAAAACCATCGAATACTGTAAGGGGCGTCCCTTTGCTCCCATCGGCGATGATTGGGAAAAGGCTGTGGCCTATTGGCGTACTTTGGTGTCTGATGACGGTGCGCATTTTGATAAGGTGGTGGAGATTCGCGCGGAGGACATTAAACCTCAAGTATCTTGGGGAACCTCGCCCGAAATGGTATTGCCTGTGGATGCCACCTTGCCGTTGCTTGAGGATGAGTCAGATCCTGTTAAGCGTTCTGGTATGGAACGTGCCTATGAATACATGGGGCTAACGCCAGGCATGAAGATCACTGATATTAAAGTGGATCGTGTG
>CALEAR010000147.1 GCA_937943665.1 uncultured Alcanivoracaceae bacterium | reverse complement strand
CATGCAGCACACCGGTATTTACGAACAGTTAATTACAGAGCTAATTAGCCAGCGTTTACAGCACGATAAGTTTTATATCGGTGAGCGTGAATTAAGCGCTGCCGAGGCTTCGGTGTGGCTATCTCGGTTTTTGAGCAACGTGCTAGAATACGCCTTAGAAAGCGTACCTAGTGGCCAAAACCGCCTGCAAGAACAGATCCGTTTTGCTAACCAATTATTATTTTGGTTGAAAGACAAACTTCAAGACGAAGAGCTATTACATGAAAACCTTTTAGATAGCCAAGGACGCATCCTCACTGCACTGTACGAGCTAGATAACCCCATAGCCGCTGATTTAAAACAATACGTTGAGGATATTTTCCCGCTCACTGGCCTTACGCAAAGCGAGCTCTTCTGCGGCAGCAATGCTGGGCTTTCTTTAGAGTCCGAACTTAAGCGTGAGATTTTATCCGCAGATAAAATCTATTGGTTGGTGTCCTTTATTAAGTGGGCGGGCATCAGGATTTTCCGCAACGAGCTGGAGGAGTTTGCCCGTAGTGGCCGAAAACTTAAGGTAATCACCACCTCTTACATGGGCGCCACCGATGCCAAAGCGGTGGAGTTTTTAGCAAGCCTGCCTAACGCAGAAGTAAAACTAAGCTACAACACTAAGCGCGAACGCTTGCACGCAAAAAGCTATTTGTTTCTCCGCAACACTGGCTTTCATACTGGGTATATTGGTTCATCTAACTTATCCCATTCAGCACTAACCAGTGGCCTAGAGTGGAATTTAAAAATCACCTCACAAGAAATTCCTCACATTATCAAGAAATCCCTAAGCACTTTTGAAACCTATTGGGAATCCAGCGAGTTTGAACGTTTTGATGGTAAAGCAGAGAGCACCGCAAAACTTCACAATGCCCTACAAAGCGAACGCAGCGGCAACACAACTAACCAACGTTATTTTTTCCACATCAAGCCTTACGCCCATCAAGAGGAAGTTTTAGAACAGCTACGGGTGGAACGTTCTTTGCATCAACGTTATCGGAACCTAGTGGTGGCCGCCACAGGCACAGGTAAAACACTAATCTCTGCCTTTGATTTTGCTCGGTTTTTGGCCAAGAAACCCGATGCCACTTTTTTGTTTGTGGCCCACCGAGAAGAAATTCTCACCCAAGCACGCAATGCTTACCGTGGCGTATTGCGCAACAGCCAGTTTGGTGAGCTGTGGGTGGGCCATCATACGCCAAGCCATTACCGCCAACTGTTTGCTTCCGTGCAAACGCTGAATAATCAGCTCGAAACATTGCGCTTATCAGCAGATTATTACGATTACATTGTGGTGGATGAGGTGCATCACATTACGGCTAATAGCTATCGTGCTTTTGTGCAGCACTTTACGCCAAAAATTTTATTGGGCCTCACTGCCACGCCCGAGCGGCATGATGGCTCCGACATTTTGCAAGATTTCGGTGGTGTTATTGCTGCTGAAATTCGTTTGCCTGAAGCCATTAACCGCCGCCAACTATGCCCCTTCCAGTATTTCGGCATTGATGATGATACGGATTTGCGCAGCATCAGCTGGAGCCGTGGCCGCTACGATATTTCGCAGCTCACCAACCTCTATACCCACAACCATGAGCGCGTTAAAAAAATTATCCGTAGCCTGCACGAGATTGTGACCGACATACATCAAATGAAGGCCCTCGCCTTCTGTGTAAGCCGAGAACATGCTGAATACATGCATAAGCAGTTTCTGCTGCACGGCATTAATAGTGATTACCTCACTAGCGATAACAGCGCAGAAAGGCAACAAAAACAGCAAGCCATACGCAGTGGTGAAATCAACGTGCTCTGTGTGGTGGATATTTTTAACGAGGGAGTGGATATTCCCGAGGTGGATACCCTGCTCTTTTTACGGCCCACTGAAAGTTTAACGATTTTCTTACAGCAACTTGGCCGTGGTTTGCGCCTAGCTGATAATAAAGATGCCTGCACCGTGCTCGATTTTGTAGGCAATGCCCGCTCTGAATATGATTTTTCAAATAAATTCCGTGCCCTAGTGGGGCGCACTAACCAACCCATTGAGAAAGAAATCGCTCAAGGGTTCCCTCATGCCCCCCTAGGCTGTCGTATTGAGCTTAGCAAACGCACTCAGGATATGGTGTTACGCAACATCCGTTCCGCCACTTTAAACGTGCAGCGTTTAACGAGTTTAGTTCGCCGCTTTCCCCAAGATAGCCATTTACCACTCACCTTACGCAATTTCTTGCGCATTAACCCTAATGTCTCTTTAAGTGATATCTATAAACGCTGTACTTGGACAGAGCTCAAACAACGTGCTTTTGCTCATCAGGTGGCAGATGGCGAGACGGAACACATATTCAATATTTATGCGAAAGCCATCAACAATCGCCTACTAGCCACAGATGCACACCACTACTTTGCTTTTATTAAACAACTGGCAGAGCAAGGCTTCGCTATGCATGCAGAAACAAACACTGCCTTAGCCACCATGGTGCATTATGATTTTTGGCAAAAAAGCGGGCCTAGCTTGGGGCACGGAACGTTGCAAGACAGCCTGCGGAAACTCTCCCACCCACAGCTACAACAAGAGCTAGTGGAAGTGGCAGAGTTACTGATGAACCAAACCAAGCACGAGCAGTGGCCCATGCCTGGTTTTGAACAAGTACCCCTACAATTACACGCCCGTTACGCTCGAGAACAAATTTTAGCGGCCTTTGGTGCTTCTACTTTTGCTCATCAGCGGCCTGCCCGTGAGGGAGTGCTCTTTATTGAAGAACTCAATGTTGAGCTTTTATTTGTGACCCTAAATAAAGATGAAAAACGCTTCTCACCCACCACCATGTACCACGATTACGCATTAAGTGAGCGTCTTTTTCATTGGCAATCACAAAATAGTAGCCGCCCCGAAACCGGCAAAGGTTTAAGTTATATTCAGCACAAAGAAGCCGGTAAACGCATCGTGCTGTTTGTACGCGAGCAAGCTAAAGACGAAGATGGCCGCACCATGGGGTTTGTGAACTTTGGTGAAGTCGAATTTGTTAGCTCCACAGGGGCGAAGCCCATGAACATTACCTGGCGCTTAAAAACACCCATGCCGGCTTTTATGTGGCAAGCATCGGCTAAATTGGCAATGGCATAAGCCCATGCCTATCTAAATTTTATACAGCCCACAAAGATAACTTTAACAAAAGAGCACTAAGGGCTATTTGCTCAAACAAGCCTCATGCCCTTAGCACCCTATGTTAAAACACTTACGCAAACGGATACCTTTGCGTCTCGCCACCAAATACCACACGGCGACGATAATCACACAGCTGTTGCACCTGTGGGGTGAATGCCTCAAGTGCTGTTATGCCATCCGTTTTTACCCATTGCCCCTGGGCATCTGGTGAATCTGCAGGATCATAAAACCCCAAATAACGCTTTTCTCGCGGGCAAAACACACCCGCTCGAGCGCTGCCTGGTACTGTTTTTAACAAATAGATCTTATGCTGAAAAAGAAAGGGATAACTTCCCATGGTGATCTCCTTTGGCGAGTAAGGTAACAGGAATGAAAAGCCTCAGGAGAAAAACACGTGAGGGGTTTAACGTCTTATACATGGCAGTGGCCCTATGCAGACGCTCCGTTTAGCTTTTCTTTTATGTCGCAGCAAGTAGAGCTAAATCACGACAAGAGCCAGTGTAACAATAAAGGGTGGCCCTGCGCCACCCTTCGATCAAACTAAGGTTCTGCTGGGTGATCTCGGCGAAAGAGCTCCCACTCATCAATCACTTCACCGGTGGGCAAGTGGCAAACCCCACGCTCGCCCTCTTCCCCTTTTTCAATTTTTAGCTCACCGCCTAACTCAATGCAGTACTCTGAAGCAGGGTTCGCCATTTGCACAGTTTCTGTTGTGCCACAGGCGCCTAATAACAGGGCGGGGGCCAAGCACACTATAGATTTTTTCATGAATGGGCTCCTTTCAACACCATAGCCTCATACTTTACCTTGTACCATTGTGAGGGCATAGCCTAGGGGCTCTTTATTTGCATTATTTTCTTCGCCCCTCCCTTGGCACCATAAAAAACCCCAAAAGGCACTAGGCCCTTTGGGGTTAAATACAGGTACCATTTACATTAGCTTGCGGAGCTAAACTGGTAATCTGCTAAGGGGAAACGCTTGCTGCTCCATAACACTTCCATGGTGGTGGCAGCCCTAAAGGGCACATCCCCATGGCGAGTGAAGTAATAGCTATTAGCATTCTGACAGCTATTCTTACGGAAAATCTGACGATGCCCGCGCGATTGCATTTCGGCAATGTAGGCTTCTTGTGCGGATTTCTTCACCTCCACGCGAGTGGCGTGGCGCTTGCTTGCCGTGGTGATCACTCGCGCAATGTGTGCGGCACTGCTTTCAATAAGGGTGAAGAAAGAAGACCCGTTATACCCATAGGGGCCAAAGGTGGTGAAGTAGTTGGGGAAACCCGCCGTGGAGATACCCTTATAACTCTGGTGACGACCTTCATCCCAGTACTTACCAAGGTGCACTCCTTCAGCGTTATACACGG
>CALEAR010000146.1 GCA_937943665.1 uncultured Alcanivoracaceae bacterium | reverse complement strand
TAGCACAGGCTGGTTTGCACAACCTGCTAAGCCAATGGCAAACATGGCGCTAAGGAAAATAAGGATAAGTTTTCTCATGGGAGTACCTCCAGGGTGGGCATAACGGTGGTATGTAATTGGCCGTAACCATCCACCGCACGAATTAAAATTGTGCTATTAGGTTTTGCATTAATACGCACCTGTGAACTACCGCTGTTGCCACTAAGGGTCAGAGTATGCTCACCAGGCGATATGGAAAATCGGGCCACTTGGGCACTGGCGGGCAGGGTTAGCCAACTGCGTAAATCTGCCTGTTCAGAAATAAAGTTATACATTTGTGTGCTAAAGGCTGCAAAAGCGCCCAGCTCTTTGTTCACCTGCTTTTGGGTTTCGTATTTTACTTTGGCGCGCAGTACCTGCCGCACCAAGATACCAGGCAGCTGCTCTTTTAGCGCTCTTGCCGCCATGGCATTAAGCTGAGCGGCCACTTGAGTTTGTGTTTGTTGCTGGGCGCCTGAAATGCGCAGCGCAGGTACAGCAGAGCTAACACCGGAATAGGTGGGGATTTCCACTGCAAAGTAGCCATGAATGGTGGGCACAGGCAGGTTAAGGCCTCTTCTTGGAGGGATGAAGCCCTGTTCATAGGCAATCACCACCTCTGCTTTGTTTTGTGTTTGGCCCCGTTGCTTTTGCTCCACACGTTTTATGTCTTTGGATAGCAGGGTGAGTTTAGGATTGATCTCGTAGGCTCGCTTGTAATCCACAAGCGCATTGTTGTAATCCCCTGTGCCTTCACGGAATACCCCCGCAAGGTAATAGGCGTAGGCGTTTTCAATACTGTTTCGTACGCCCGCCGCAGCAGTGTTTAAACCGCCAAGCTGTTTTTCAACGTCGGAAATATTAACCTCGTTTTTTTTGGCCTCTTCCTCTGCCTTAGCAATGGCTTTATCTCGTTTTTGCTTGGCCACATCTTGCTCTAAGGAGGCGCGCCTAAATTCCACGGCGGCGCCTTCAAAATCGCTTTCTTGCCAATAGTTAAGGGCCTGCAAACTGTGCAGCATAATGCGCTCGTAATCTTGGCCGCGGTAGGCTAAGGCATTATCGTTTACTAAGAGGGAGCCGGCGGCGCGGCCCGCTTCCCCTAGACGAACAATAGCGGCTTGATCGTTGGCATCATAAATACTAATGGCAGCGGCGTAATCGGCGCGGCTTTGTTCTATATTTCCTTGAATTTGCGCAATGCGGCCTCTTTCCTGCAAATACAGTAATTTATCTTTGCCTTTAACGCGTTTATTGAGTTGCTTTTCGGCGAGGCTTAAATCGCCTTGGGTAGCGGCTTGGCGAAAGGTTTTAGCTTGCTCAGGGTAGGGCGTGAAGAGGCTGCTGGCGCAACCGGTTAAAAACAATAACGCACACAGAGTTATGCCCAAGTGGGA
>CALEAR010000145.1 GCA_937943665.1 uncultured Alcanivoracaceae bacterium | reverse complement strand
ACGCCATGGACGTAAAATTCCGTGATCCGGCGCACGTACGGCCGCCTTCAACAAGGTGTGAATATCCTCCTCACTAGGACCTGGTGTGCCTAATACACCAATGGAGACACGCTCTTGCAATGCTTCAATGGCATTCACTATTTCTCTCCCTAAATTAATATGCTTTCAGCAACGAGTGCGCTATGCTGTTGTTATATTTTCCCTCTGAGCTAGAATTCAGGCTCAAAAAGGGGAACAGATTGCTAAATTCTTAACGCATAGGGGTTTTGCTTCAACACCATGTAACCCCTAGCCCTATTCTGTTCACAGGCAACTCATCTTAGCAAAGCTATCCATACATGGCATCGACATCAGAAAACAAGGCTTCTCATAGGCGAAACCAACTGCATGATTCGCACCACATTCAATTAATTCGTGTGTTGCTGTTTTGTGTTGGTGCCGTAAACGTTGCCGCCAACGTGTTGTTCCGCCAAGGTGATTACCTACAAATCACCGCCATTTTTTGTTTATTACTGTACCCCGTCATTACCCCTGCGCTATTGCGCATTAACCTCAACAGCCCCCCAGGCAGCCCTAAGCGGCTTTTATTACCCATATGCGATGGCATTATGATCGGTGTTGCCATTGTGGGAGCCCATATTACTTTAGTCCCATCCATGGCCTTAGCCACTGCAGCGGTTTCCTGTATGTTGATTATTGGTGGGGTGCGTCTGTGGGTGTGGAACCTTACCGCCATCATTATCACCGTGATTGTGGGCATGTGGATCTTCCCAAGACTCGGTATTCGTATTGAACCACAAATGTGGCAATTAGCAGTGATGGCCATGATTTCTTTAGCCGCCTATGTGAATGTCACCGCGGCCTATACCTTGCAGCAAAGCCGTAAACTGGCGCAAAGCCATCAACGGTTGCAGCATCAACAAAAACAAGCGGTGGAGCTGACCAGACAAATCTCCAAATATGTGCCTCAACAAGTATGGGGGCAGTTGTTCTCTGGTAGGCGCCAAGCCCGCATTCAAACCCGACGCAAACATCTCACTGTGTTTTTCTCCGACATTCAAAACTTTAGCGACATTTCAGAACGCTTGCCCTTGGGCCGTTTAACCCGCTTACTGAACACCTACCTTGAGGAAATGACACGCATCGCCCTACGCTACGGCGGCACTGTGGATAAATTTATTGGTGATGCCATTATGATCTTCTTTGGTGATCCCATTAGCCGTAGTGATGAAGAGGATGCCTTCAATTGTGTGGCCATGGCCTTGGAAATGCAGCAACAAATGCAGCTGTTACGACAACGTTGGCGCCGTGAGGGGATTGAAGATGAATTTCATGTGCGCATGGGCATTAACAGCGGTCACGTGACCGTGGGTAACTTTGGTACCTCCGCACGTATGGATTACACCATTTTGGGATCAGACGTTAACCTCGCTAGCCGTCTAGAAAGCCTTGCTAAACCGGGCCAGGTATTAATTTCTGA
Organism: uncultured Alcanivoracaceae bacterium; assembly: GCA_937943665.1. Taxonomy (GTDB): domain Bacteria; phylum Pseudomonadota; class Gammaproteobacteria; order Pseudomonadales; family Alcanivoracaceae; genus CALEAR01. The sequence continues at coordinate 2,910 of CALEAR010000145.1, read as the reverse complement.
AAGCACCTATCAACTGGTAAAAAACCGCATTCGCTGCCGCCATGTGGGCAATGTATCAGTAAAGGGTTTCCAGGAGCCAGTACCGGTTTACATGGCCATTGAGTTGGCTGGCCTGCCCGATGAAAATCGCTTCACCTCCATTCAAACCGCCGGCTTTGCGTTGCATGTGGATGTGCGCCGCATCCGCAACTATGATCGCAATCGCGTGCTCAAGGTGATTGCACAAAGTGCAAAACAATTACGCACTAGCGCCACCTTGGATTTCAGCTACGAAACCGAAGGTTTTGCAGTGTACATTGATAGCCGCAAATTACGGGAGAAAGAGATTAACCAAGCGCTCAAGCACTTGGAACACGCCGCCAAAACCATCCAACGGCAAAAACTCTTTGCTCCTTAGGCTTAGTTCTGCTTTAAAGCCTCCGCCTTAGCCACCACTTCACCCACTGTCATGCCATCAAAGGGTTCGTACATTTCGGGCAGCTCTTCTATGTCCTCTTGGCTCTGTGCTAATGCTTGATCTAAGCGATTTACCTCATCCAGCATTAGCTCTAACAACGCCACAGAAAACACATCCCTTTCCAGTTGCGTCATATGCTCTGTGGCTTCTTCTAAAGAGCGATTAAAAGCGGCCTCACTGCTGCCATCTAACACCAGCGCCTTGGTGCTTTCTCTTAACTCGCCCTTGGCCAACGCCTCACGATCTGCGGCTTCTTGATCTGTACAAGCGAATAAAAACACACTAAAAAGCAGCAGTAGTACCGATTGCCATTGTTTCATTGTCGCACCTCTCGCTCATTGCCAACGCTCATGGGGTGTGAGCTACGGTAAGGGTTGATATCCAATCCGCCGCGGCGGGTATAACGAGCCCTCACCCACAATTTGGTGGGTTGCAAACGTTGTTGAATATCCATAAAAGCTTGCTCCACCACGCGCTCGTGAAAGCCGTTACTTTGGCGGAAACTCACCAAATATTGCAACAAATGTTGGGGGCTCCAAGGCCGCCCTTCATAGCCGATCTCAATGGTGGCCCAATCCGGCTGGCCGGTAACGGGGCACAAACTGCGCACTAAGTGGCTATAAAACACGGCTTTTTCTTGCCCTTCCCCAGCAGCTAACTGCAGCCATTCTGCGCCCACTGTGGGGTGCTTCGCATCCGCGGGCTCCAAAAGTGGTAACCCATCTAAGCACTGGCCCTGGCTTTGCCAAAGCGGCATTTGTGCCGCCTCTGCTAAACTGCGCAATACCACTGTTACCGGTGCACCTGTTACCTTGCTCACATCCTCTTGAATGTGTTGCTGCACCTGTTCCCAAGAGGAAAATCGGCTATTAGCGAAGGCGTTAAAGTAAAGCTTAAAGGATTTGGATTCCACCAAGGCAGGGCTATGGGCGGGCACACGTACTTCCACCATGGCCACTTGTGGTTTACCCGTGGCATCTAACCAAGATACCTCATAGGCATTCCAAATGTCTTCGCCTTGGAAAGGTAAAGGAACCTCAATACCAAGCCCTTCCCGGCTTAATTCACGCGGAATAGGATGCAGCTGCTCAGGATCATATTGATCCACATACTGAGTTTCTTTTCCTAGCGGCGTATCTTTTAAGTAATCACTCATCTAAGGTCCTAGTGTCTAATACCCACACCACGGTGTAATAACCACCAAGAAAACACAAACAGCACAGTGGTGAAGCCAACAATGGCGCTAATGGAAAACACCACATTCACATCGCTGACCCCAAGCACTCCATAACGGAAACTGTTCACCATGTATAACACAGGGTTAAGCATGGACACACTGCGCCAAAACTCAGGGAGTAAATCAATGGAATAGAAAACACCCCCTAAATAGGTTAGTGGCGTGAGCACAAAGGTGGGAATAATGGAAATATCATCAAAGCTGTTAGCAAAAATAGCATTAATAAACCCAGCTAAGGCAAATAGCACAGCAGTGAGCACTATGACCAGGAAGGTCACCGCGGCATGAGTGAGGCTTAATTGAGTGAAAAACAACGCCAAGGTTGTCACCACAGCTGCCACCATGAGCCCTCGGGCCACACCACCGGCCACATAGCCGCACAGAATCACCAAGGGCGACATGGGCGAAACTAGCAGTTCTTCCACCGAATGCTGAAACTTGGTGCTATAAAATGAGCTCACCACGTTACTGTAACTATTTTGGATCACACTCATCATAATGAGGCCGGGCACAATATATTGCATATAATCAAACCCGCCCATATCTCCAATGCGGCTACCCACTAGGTTGCCGAAAATCACAAAGTACAAGGACATGGTGATAGCAGGCGGCAACAAGGTTTGTGGCCAAATCCGTGTGAATCGACGAATTTCTTTTGCGGTTAAGGTGCTAAAGGCCACCCACTGTTCCTTACGCGTCATGGGGCACCTCCTGGGCATCGCTCTGCTCCACCATACTCAAGAATAATTCCTCCAAACGGTTTGCTTTATTACGCATACTCATCACGTGAATGTGTTGCTCACTTAATTGGGCAAATATCTCATTTAAGGGCGTGCCCTTAGGGGCTGTGACCTCAAGCACCTCAGGGTCCACTAAGGCTGTGCTAAAGCCTTCTAATTGGGGAGCTTTTTGAATGGGCTCTGCCAAATCCAGCACAAAAGTTTCGCGCTGCAATTTCTGCAACAAAGCACGCATAGTGGTATTTTCCACAATGCGCCCTTTATCAATAATGGCAATGTTGCGGCACAGGGATTCCGCCTCCTCCAAATAATGGGTGGTAAGAATAATGGTTTTGCCTTGAGCATTTAAATCAATGAGGAAATCCCACATGGAGCGGCGCAACTCAATATCCACCCCAGCAGTGGGCTCATCCAGAATCAATAGCTCTGGTTCATGCACTAAGGCCCGGGCAATCATCAGCCGACGCTTCATCCCC
>CALEAR010000144.1 GCA_937943665.1 uncultured Alcanivoracaceae bacterium | reverse complement strand
GCTTATTACCTACCGTCCTTAAGCAAAAAGATAGTGGCACATTACTCGCTTTCGAGAAACGTTATGAGCCCCTCGGCATGAGCGCACTGCTAGTGCTCGTCATCACTGGCATCACCATGGCCACACAATATGGCATTAATATAAGCGAGTTACTCTCCTTTAAAGGCCCCATCGGCAAGGTGGTCTCCCTGAAACTATGGCTTTTATTTGGCACCATAGCCTTTGCCCTCAGTGCTCAATTATGGGTGATACCTTCACTTGCACGTTCCTCAGAGAAACTGTCGCTTATGGCAGTGCATGTGATAGGGGTTACCCTATTGGGCATCCTCATGATGATTTTGGGCACCTTTATTCGCTACGGTGGCCTTTAAATTCGCTAGCAACAGCAAACGGGAGCTAATGTGTCAGCCATACCCTCTGTAACAGCCTCATCCACTCAAGGTTTACCCACACCCTTACGGCACTGGGCCATGCTTACCTTGGTGCTCAGTATTTTTATGGCTGTGCTCGATGGCACCATTGTGAATGTGGCACTACCAAGCATTGCCAAAGAGCTAGAAGTGCCTGGGCACCAAGCGGTATGGATTATTAACGCCTACCAACTTGCTATTATTAGCACCTTACTACCCTATTCCTCACTGGCTGAACGCATTGGATTTAGAAACGTTTACTTGTTTGGCCTTATCACCTTTAGCAGCATGGCACTGATTTGTGCTCTCGCGCAAAACCTCACCACACTTATTGTTGCACGCAGCCTACAAGGGTTAGGAGCGGGTGCCATTATGAGTATTAACGCTGCTTTAGTGCGCCATATTTACCCCACCAACAGGCTTGGACAGGGTATTGCCATCATCGCCATGGTGGTAGCTGTTTCCGCCGCTTCCGGCCCCACCGTGGCCGCTGGCGTGTTAGCCGTGGCTAGCTGGCACTGGTCATTTGCCATTAATGTGCCATTTGGGCTCTTTGCCACCTTAGTGGGTTTTAAGTATTTACCTCGAGTGCCCCTATCGGATCACCCCTTCGATTGGCTCAGTGCACTGTTTACCTCGGCGTTTTTTATCGCCTTAATCAGCGCCATTGCTGATATTGGTCATGAAGGCCAATGGCTCACATGGAGCGTAAAAGTGCTAGTGGCTATCACCATGGGGTACGTATTGTATCGGCGCCTATGGCACCACCCAGCGCCCTTGCTGCCCTTAGATTTATTAAGGATCAGCATGTTCAGGCTATCCGTGAGCACCTCTGTATTAGCCTTTTGTGCGCAAATGCTCACCTTTGTGGCCATGCCCTTTTATTTATTTGATACCTTAGGAAAAAGTGCCATGGAAACGGGGCTCCTAATTACCCCTTGGCCCTTTATGATTGGCGTAGTGGCACCCCTTGCCGGCCGAATGGCGGATCGCTACCCCGCAGGTGTGCTCGGTGTTATTGGGCTAAGTATTTTGTGTCTTGGCTTAGTTAGCCTAGCACTACTACCTGCTGACCCTACCCACGGACAAATCATTTGGCGAGTGGGGCTCAGCGGCATGGGGTTTGCAATTTTCCAATCCCCTAACAACAGAGCTATCATGACCTCAGCTCCCGTGAGCCGCAGTGGTGGCGCCAGTGGCATGCTTGGCACGGCAAGGTTGTTGGGGCAATCCTTAGGGGCAGCCTTAGCCGGCGTCATGCTCATGCATTGGCCTAGCAAAGCTGCTGAGCTAAGTTTATTTGTGGCCGCGGGCCTTGCCGCAGCCGCCGCTTTTATGAGCCTATTACGCAAAACCCATAGAACATAAATCGCCACGCCCGCGGAAAGAGAAGAGCAATGTACTACACTTGAGTTAACTGTTTAAAATTCCATCTGTTCTCTTGGCAAGAACAGGTTATAATTTACACGTGATTTGTTAATGGTTTCGTACGTGGCAACACTGGTGCGAAACCATTTTTTGTATGGCCTAGAGTAATTGTTATGAGTGTATACACAGAAAGGGCGTTATTAATTTATCCCAAAGAAAGCGATGAGCTCGTAGAACGTATTCGCATGTTTGCAGCAAAACATCGTATTCAGCTCACCCTTTTTGGGGAAAAAGAGTTCCTGAGCGAACCAGGGCGCTGTTTAGATTTTTCAGATCATGTGGTTGCCATTTGCAATGACAACTCCATGAGTAAATATGTGGATCTGGCCAAAACCCTCAATTTTTCATTAGGGGTGGTTTCCACTGATCACAGAAACCGCATTAACACCTGGTTTCATATTCCTCGCAAATTTGAGGATCAGGTTTCCATTGCCTTTAAAGCGGATCCTAAACCCATTGATGTGCTGCGCTGCAACAACGAGGTTGTCCTAGGCATGATGATGCTTGGAGAAACCCCATTCTTAGACCAGCGCAGCAAAACCTACCAACACCGTGCTGACAACCTGTGGAGCAGCATTCTGTACTGGCTAACACTGATTCGGGTGAGCATTCGCAACCTGTCTGTGATTAAGCCATTTCCCATCACCATTACCACAGGGAAGGGAAAAAGCTTTGCCACTGCTATTACGGGATTAGTATCCATTGAAAACGATATTAATTCGGCCGCGGGAAAGCTCATTAATACCAGCTTATCGGTCCAAGATGGGCAAGTTTCCACCATTTTAATTGCACCAAAATCCATCGCAGCTTATTTATCCTTCTTAATAACGGCTCTACGAAGCAAAAAGAAATCCGTTACTAAATTACCAAGCTCCGTGAGCTATATAAAAAGCCGCGAACTAAAGATTAGCTCTAACAAGGAGCTTCACTTTTTTATTGATGGAAGACGCAGAAAAAGCAGCAATATTGAACTTGAGCTCTATCCACAGGCGGCAAAAATTAACGTTAGCGATGCTTATGCTTCGCGAAATGCAGCGCTACAAGCGAAAAAAGACACCATGCGGCTTGATAACTTGCCGGTGAACGAAACTCGAATCGCCATGATTCAGAGCAACCTTCCCTTCTTCACCCGTGCGTTGGAAGATGATTTTAGGGAGCTTTTTCTAAGACTCAGAGATAATGCCAAAGCAAGCAACAATTACCTCATCATGATGGTGTTGAGTGTATTTATTGCCTCTTTTGGTTTATTTCTCTCAAGCCCAGCGGTAATTATTGGTGCCATGGTGATCGCCCCCTTGATGTCACCCATTACCTCTTTTGCGATGGCAGTGTTGCGAAGAGATATGGCTTTGCTGAGGGAATCGAGCATGACCATCCTATACGGCGTGCTATTAGCCTTGAGCACAGCTGCCTTGTTGGCGCTCTTAATACCTATTGAAAAGATTACAAGCGAAATTGCCGGACGATTACAACCCAACCTTTTAGACTTAGGTGTGGCAGTAGCCTCAGGTGCAGCAGGCGCCTATGCGCTAGCACGAGAATCTGATATGAAAAGTATGCCCGGTGTGGCCATTGCTGTGGCGCTGGTGCCACCGCTTTCTGTGGCAGGCATTGGTATTGGCTGGTGGGATTGGAGCGTGTTCAGCGGTGCCATGCTGCTCTTCCTAACAAACTTGTTTGGCATCAGCATTGCTGCCTCACTGACTTTTTTAATCTTAGGTTACTCCCCCATTGTAAGAGCGCAAAAAGGATTAGCCGTGGTAACACTCATTCTTATTTTAATTAGTGTCCCCTTGAGCCTATCCTTTAAGGATATGTATCAACGCTGGCGTTTAGAGCGTTTAGTGTCTGAACAGGTATTCAGTGTTAATGAAAAAACCTTACAGTTATTTAACCCAAGAGTATCCTTACGAGGTGAGCGCGTCATTCTCAGAGTAGAAGGTAGCTCCGCAAAAACCATTACGTTTGAGGATATGGCAGCCTTAAAAGCACAACTGGAACACCTCTACAATAAAGAAGTGAACCTAGAGCTTTTACCACGTTTAAAGCTTTAATCCTGCAAGGCCATGCTTGGGCAACCAAGCATGGCACAACCTCATCACATTTCCCGCACCTACTCCCTCCCCTTTAGGTAACAGCTTTTTATTGCTGACCAGCGCATCACAGCCTTAACTATTCATAAAGAAAGTGCACCTTTTGTTTTTGCTTTCTCAAAACTGCCTCTAAGCACACACCAGGGAGTTATAGCTCTACCAATACAAGCCCAAAAGACGTTATGGACGGCGTTATAATGGGTGCAATAGGGGGACTAATCGACGATGCAAGGCACGGTAAGTGCGCTTAATAGAGGGTACATAGGAGGATGAATGCAAATGCTGTTGCCATTTGCAGATGACATTTACCTACACAATTTATAGGTGTCTTGTGAGAGTAAATACCCCGAAATGGGTAAATATAAGAAG
>CALEAR010000143.1 GCA_937943665.1 uncultured Alcanivoracaceae bacterium | reverse complement strand
AGAGCGTGAAGATTTACGCCGTACGGTTCAGCACCGCTTGCAAGAATATCTTGATCAATACTCCACAGGCTTATTGGTTTCTGCGGTGGTGCTTGATAGTACAGCTGCACCAGCGGCAGTGCGAGATGCATTCCAAGATGTTACCCGGGCCCGTGAGGATGAAGATCGCTTTAAGAAAGAAGCAGAAGCTTATGCCAACGGTTTGATTCCAGAAGCGCGAGGTCGGGCACAGCGTTTACGTGAGGAGGCGGAAGCCTATCGCGCTGAAATTGTGGAAATGGCACGTGGTGAGGCACAGCGCTTTAGTAAGTTGCTTGCTGAATATGAAAAGGCACCAGAAGTTACCCGTAAGCGTCTTTACCTTGAGACCATGGAAGATGTGTTAGGGCGTAGCAGTAAGGTGTTTTTAGGAGGGCAGAGCCATAACAGCATGATGTACCTTCCCTTAGATCAGCTCATGGGCTCTTCATCGCGAAATCGTGATTCACGGGGTGGTGATAACATCACGCCAGTGGAAGTGCCTGAGCTTCAATCTTCTGAGCAAGTGAGGTCCTCCAGTGCTAAGGAATCTGAACCCACTAGCTTGTATCGTCGTAAACGGGAGGTGCGCTAATGTCCCCTAGAGCATTAACGGGCTTAATAGCCGCTTTCTTTTTGGCTGTGCTGGCGCTGAATTCTTACTACATTGTGGATGAAACAGAGCGCGCCGTATTAAAGCGTTTCCAAGAAATTGTGAAAACGGATATACCGCCGGGCATTCACGGCAAGATTCCTTTCATTGATGAGGTGGTGCGTGTGGATGGCCGTGCCCAGGTGTACGAGTTGCCCGCACAGCCTTATCTCACCAGTGAGCGCAAGTTAATGGATGTGAGCTCCTTTGTGATTTGGCGTGTGCAGGATGTGCAGCGCTATGTGACCGTGATTGGCGGCGGTGGAGCCAACAGCTCTGAACGCATGAAGGAAGTGGCACATCAACGATTAAATGCGCGTGTGGCTGAGCTGCTGCGTAACGAGTTTGCTAAGAAAACCGTGCAGGAAGTGGTGGCTGGCCGAAAGGAAGTGATTGCCGATGCCGTGGTGTTAGATTTAGATGATCTGGATGTGCCATCCGTCAGTGATGATGAGGATGCACCAGAGGTTATTAGCGCCCAAGAGGCAGGAGAGCTTCCGCCAAGCGAAGATGCTCGCGAGCAGCTTATGGTTAGTGTTCTTGAGCAGGTGAAGAAATCCGCCATTGATGACTTTGGTATTGATGTGGTGGATATTCGCGTGAAGCAAGTGGATTGGCCCGATGAGGTGCGTGGACGTGTGTTTGAACGGATGCGCGCAGAGCGTGCACGTGATGCCGCCCGTCATCGCTCGGAAGGTCGTGAAGGTGCTGAAAAAATTCGCGCAGCAGCGGAGCGTGAGCGCACTGTATTACTTGCTGAAGCTTATCGAGACGCAGAGCAAATCCGAGGTGAAGGGGATGCCGAAGCCGCGCGTATTTATGCAGAGGTTTACGACGCTAACCCAGAGTTCTACAGCTTCTTCCGTAGCTTACAAGCCTATCGCGATAGCTTCCAAGGCAAGGAAGATGTGCTATTGCTTGATGACGAAAGTGATTTCTTTAAGTATTTTGGACGAAGTGAAGAGTAGAAACACAAAAGTAGGGTGAGCTTTTGCCCTCGAGGTGTTAAGATACCGCACGCCGAGGAAATCCTCGGCGTTGTGCCGTTTAATGGGCAGGCATTATGAGTGTATGGCAGGCCTTATGTTTGTTTGTGGTGATGGAAGGAGCGATGTTGGCACTTTTCCCTCAGCACATAAAACAAGCGGCGGTTTTTCTTTTGGAAGCGGACGTTCGTACGCTTCGAACCATGGGTTTGGTAACCTTGCTATCAGGTGCCGGCCTACTGATGCTACTGTGACAACTTATGAATCGTGATGAACGCTGGTTACTACCCGAAGGGGTAGATGAAATTCTGCCGAGTAAAGCGAGAGCCGTGGAGGCACTCAGACGTCGCTTACTCGATCTCTACACACGTTGGGGTTACGATTTAGTTTTCCCTCCCCTCATTGAGTTCTTAGAATCCCTGTTAAATGGCGCTGGCCAAGATCTAGAGCGAGAAACTTATAAGGTAACGGATCGCTTAACCGGCCGTTTGATGGGTGTTCGTGCGGATATTACCCCGCAAGTGGCGCGCATGGATGCCCATAGCTTGCGTCAAGAAGGGCCGGTGCGTTTATGCTATTGCAGCACAGCGCTACGCACTCGACCAGCGGTGCCAGGTGGTACTCGAGCGCCCTACCAAGTGGGGGTGGAGCTTTTTGGCCATGATGGTGTGGATAGCGATGTGGAAGTGATTTCTTTAATGCTAGCCACGCTGAACGCTGCCGATATACATGAAATGACCTTAGATGTGGGCCATGTGGGCATTTACCGCGCCTTGGTGGCAGCCACTGGGCTCACAGAAGTGCAGGAATATGCCCTCACGGATATTTACATGCGCAAAGCACGCACCGAGCTGGTGGAGTTTGTGGGTAATCTGAACTTGGAAAAAGCCCAAGCAGATGCGTTGTTAGCGTTGCCTTGGCTCACTGGTGTGGAGGCACTCGAAAGGGCTAAGCCACTTTTGGCGCAGGTGCGCGAAGAGGCGTTCCAGGCCTTGGCACAAATTAACGAGGTGATTTAGCGGGTAAAAGCCCTGCATCCGCAATTGCATGTGCATGTGGATTTAGGTGAACTTCGCGGTTATCGCTATCACACGGGGTGCATCTTCGCGGTTTACGTGGAAGGGCACAGTGAAGCGGTGGCCAAAGGGGGCCGCTACAATCGAATTGGCGAAGTGTTTGGCCGTGCGCGTCCGGCCACAGGATTTAGTGCCGATTTAAAAGTATTGGTTAATGGTTTGTCGGTGCCTGCCACAGCGGCGATTTATGCGCCTGCAGTGGAAGATGCACAACTCGATGCCAAAGTGGCAGAGTTGCGCGATGCAGGATACCGAGTGGTAAGAGCCTTAAGCGGTTGTGAAACCACACCGCAGGCGCTTGGTTGTGATCAACAATTGGTGCTAGAGCAAGGGCGCTGGGTGTTGGTTCCACTTTCTTCTTCCTAATTCATTCACTTTAAGAGCATAAGTTCATGGGCAAGAACGTTGTAATTCTGGGCACCCAGTGGGGTGATGAAGGTAAGGGTAAAATTGTTGATTTGCTTACCGATCAAGTGAGCTCGGTGGTGCGCTTTCAGGGCGGCCACAATGCGGGTCACACCCTGGTGATAGACGGAGAAAAAACCGTTTTGCACCTCATTCCCTCTGGCATCTTACGTGAAGGTGTGGATTGCTTTATTGGTAATGGAGTGGTGTTAGCACCTGATGCGCTATTGCGTGAAATTAAAGGATTAGAAGCTAAGGGTATCCCAGTGCGTGAGCGCTTAAAACTGAGTGCCTCTTGCCCCTTAATTTTGCCCGTGCACCAAGCACGTGAGGCAGCTCGAGGAGATGATAAAATTGGTACCACAGGCCGAGGCATTGGCCCAGCGTATGAAGATAAGGTAGCGCGTCGGGGCTTGCGCTTAGGCGATCTTTTCCGCCCAGAACGGTATGCAGAAAAGCTTAAAGAGCTGCTTGAATATCATAACTTTGCGCTAGAACACTTTTATAAAGTGGAGCCTGTGGATTATGAGCAAGCCTTAGCGGAAAGCATGGCTTGGGCCGAGGAACTGGCAGGTTTGGTAACGGATGTAAGTGAGGCATTGCACAAGCATCGTCG
>CALEAR010000142.1 GCA_937943665.1 uncultured Alcanivoracaceae bacterium | reverse complement strand
AAGAAGCTGTTGTTACTGGAGGTACTGAATTTGCTTATGACGGTCAAACTTATACGTTCTCCAAGCACATCAAAGGCTAAGCGTCCTCTAACGCTTTCATGTTCACCACCAAACTGGCCTAACATAATAGTGATGGCGTAATGGTGAGCGGCTTCTTCCTCCTTAATAAAAACCGCATCCGCACGCAGCCCCTGCTCCGCCCCGGTTGGGTTCATGATGCGCTGATAAAAAGCCAGGGTTTCTTCTAGCTCTGCGGCGCGTTCATGGTAGTTTCGCAGCTCTTTGCGCACACTATTTTGTGCCTGTTGGGATACCTCTACCGCTGTACGATGAAGGGCCAGCTCATGCTGAGCTTCTTTGAGCTCTTGCTCCAACAAGCGCACCTGGCTACGCAGCGTTTCTTCACCTTTAACATAGGCCAATACTTGTTGACGATTTGCCAAACCATACCCCAAGCCAACAAATAATATTGCGAAGATGGGCACAAATATGCACCAACTGATCCAACGTCGGCGTTTAGCATTTTCATCTTGCACCACTAATACTGGCCGTGGCACTTGAATCTGAGGTTTTGTCACCACCTTTCTCCCTTAGGGCATTAATGCCGGTTGTAATAGCCCTTCAGCTTCAGGCAAGCCTAACATTAGGTTCATGCACTGAATGGCCTGTCCAGAAGCACCCTTCACTAGGTTATCGATTACCACTAGCACCAACAGGGTATCGCGACCCAAGGGGCGATGCAGTGCAATGCGGCACATGTTGCTCCCTTTCACTGAGCGGGTTTCTGGGTGGCTCCCAAAGGGCATCACATCCACAAAAAGGGAATCTGCGTAAAACTGCTCGAAACACGCTTGCAACGCCTCATCACTGATGCTGTTATCTTTCAGTTGAGCATACAGAGTGGCTTGAATACCACGGATCATAGGCACTAAATGGGGGACAAAAGTCACCTGTGTGGGCGCGCCAGCCGCTATGGATAATCCTTGTTCAATTTCAGGCAAATGACGATGCCCCGACGCACCATAGGATTTATAGGAATCATTAGCCTCAGCAAACAACATAGGAATCTTCGCTTGGCGCCCAGCACCGCTAACCCCAGTGGCTGCGTTAGCAATAAGCCCCTCGGATTTCACCAAGCCTTGTTGCAATAACGGCCAAAAGCCTAGCTGCACTGAGGTGGGGAAACACCCTGCCCCCGCCACCAACTGAGCCTGCTTAATGTCCTGCGCAAATATTTCTGGCAGCCCATAAACTGCATCGGCTATGAGCTCTGGGCAGCTATGGGTTTCTTGATACCACTTCTCCCAGGTGGGCACATCTTTTAAACGGAAATCTGCAGACAAATCCACCACACGTACGCCCGCCTCAATCAGTGCAGGCACCATTTTTTGCGATACATTATGGGGCGTGGCAAAAAACACGACATCACACTGTGTTAATTGCTCCACATCGGGCTCCACAAATCGCAATGAGGTAACACCACGTAAACTCGGGTACAAATCCGCCACGGGCTTTCCCTTTT
>CALEAR010000141.1 GCA_937943665.1 uncultured Alcanivoracaceae bacterium | reverse complement strand
ACGGCATTAACAAAGGCCGGCGCACCTTTCTTGTAGGCCTGACTTCAGCAGTCGGTGCTGTGGGAGTGGTGGGTGCTGCTGTTCCTTTTGTTAAATCTTGGCAACCGAGTGCCCGTGCAGAAAACGCAGGTGCGCCGGTGCAAATTGATGTAAGCAAACTAGAAGCAGGCCAGCGTGTGGTTCGTGAGTGGCGAGGCCAGCCCGTTTGGGTGGTGCGTCGTAGCGAGGACATGCTAGAAGGTCTAGATAAGCTCGCAGAGAAAGGGGTGCTCAGCGACCCTGAATCTGAAGTAACCAGCCAACAACCTGATTACGCACGTAACAAGTACCGTTCTATTAAGCCTGAGTACTTAGTGCTTATTGGTACCTGCACCCACCTAGGTTGTTCACCCACGTTGCAAACAGAGGCCACGGTTCAGCTAGAGCACGGTGGTTTCTTCTGCCCGTGTCACGGCTCCATGTTTGATTTTGCCGGCCGAGTGTATCGTAGTGTGCCAGCACCCACTAACTTAGTGGTGCCACCGCATTCGTACCTAAACGATCATGTTATCATCGTCGGCTCTGAAGAAGGAGAGACAGCATGATACAGCGGTTGCTAAAAGGAACTGTGGATTGGGTCGATGCGCGTTTACCCGTGGTAGATGCCTTCAAAACCCACATGTCTGAATATTATGCGCCAAAGAACTTTAACTTCTGGTACTACTTTGGTGTGCTTTCCATGGTGGTGTTGGTAAACCAGTTAGTAACAGGTATCTGGCTTACCATGTTCTATTCCCCAACAGATGCCTTCGCTTCTGTTGAGTACATTATGCGCGATGTGCAGTTTGGTTGGTTAATCCGCTATATGCACGCTGTGGGTGCTTCTGCCTTTTTTGCGGTGGTGTACTTACACATGTTCCGCGGCTTGATGTATGGCTCCTATAAGCCGCCCAGAGAGCTTGTGTGGATCTGCGGAATGCTAATTTACTTAGCCCTAATGGCTGAGGGTTTCCTCGGTTATGTATTGCCCTGGGGTAACATGTCTTACTGGGGCGCGCAGGTGATTATTTCCCTTGCAGAAGCTATTCCTTTCCAAGTGATTCCCTTTGTGGATGGCGATAAAGCCGCTGCTATGGGTGAGGCGTTAACCACTTGGGTGCGTGGTGATTACTTACTTTCCGATGCCACAGTGAATAAGTTCTTTGCCTTGCACGTGGTGGCGATCCCACTGGTGCTTGTGGCCCTTGTGGTATTGCATATTCTTGCTTTGCACGAAGTGGGTTCTAACAACCCAGATGGCGTGGAAATTAAGGAAAACCTAGATGAAAACGGCGTGCCGAAAGATGGCATTCCTTTCCACCCTTACTACACCGTGAAGGATTTAGTGGGTGTGGTGATCTTCTTAATGGTGTTCTCTTTGGTGGTGTTCTTCTTCCCTGATATGGGAGGCTACTTCCTCGAGAAGCCAAACTTTGAGGCTGCCAACCCCATGGTTACCCCAGATCACATTGCCCCTGTATGGTACTACGGCCCTTACTACGCCATGTTACGTGCCACTACCTTTAGCTTTATTTTCACTGCTAAAACTTGGGGTCTGATCGTTATGGGTGCTGGTATTGCGGTGCTCTTTGTATTGCCTTGGTTGGATCGCCATCCCGTGAAATCCATCCGTTACAAAGGTATGTTTAGCAAAATTACCCTATGGTTATTTGCTATCTTCTTTGTGGCGTTGGGTTACTTAGGTACCCAGCCGGCCGATAGAAGCTTCCTTGGTTTAAGCTTCACCGCATGGGCTCAAATTGGCACCTTCTACTACTTCATTTATTTCTTGGTGTTCTTGCCCTTTGGCCACCGTTTTGAGAAATCAAAACCCGTGCCCACACGCGTAACAGGAGGTAAGGCATGAGACAGTTAATGCTGATTTTAATGGGGCTAATGGCCACCTTGTTTGCCTCTGTGAGCGTGGCGGCAGATGACGCATCGGCTAACGCTATCGTAAAAGCAGATGTGAATATTCACGATAAGGTGTCCAAACAGCGTGGTGCTAAGTTGTTCGTTAACTACTGCATGGGGTGCCACTCCTTGCAGTACCAGCGCTATGGCCGCATGGGAGAGGATTTAGGTATCCCTGAGGAAGTGGTGCTAGAGAACTTAAACTTTGTGTCCGACCGTATTGGTGACACCATGCGTAACGCCATGGATAAAGATGATGCTGCGGAGTGGTTTGGTGCCACCCCGCCGGATCTCACCATGGTGGCACGTTTACGCACCCCCGATTGGTTGTACTCCTACCTCATTGGTTTCTATGAGGATGAATCTCGCCCCTACGGGTATAACAACAAGGTATTCCCCTTGGTGGGTATGCCCCATGTGTTGGCGGATTTAGAAGAGGAGTTAGGTGAGGAGAAGTTTAAAGAGGCCATGTTGGATCTCACCAACTTCTTGGTTTACACCTCGGAGCCAATTCAGGAAACACGCAGAAAAATTGGCTTTGGTGTGTTATTCTTCTTGCTCATCTTGCTGATTCCAGCATATTTGTTGAAGCGAGAGTACTGGAAAGACGTTAAGTAAAACGTTGTAAAGGCCAGTGCTATGAGGCAGTTGCTGGAAGGTAACTGCCTCTTTGTATTTAATCTTTAGCCTTTGGAGGCGCATAAGTGGCTCTTGCAGCAAAACGTTCCTCAATGATTTTTTATTCTAACCCCACCGATCACTACTGCCACCGCATTCGCATTGTGTTGGCGGAGAAGGGTGTGACGGTGGATATCGTTGACGTGGAAGAAGGCAATGTGCCCGAAGATTTAACGTCGCTGAACCCTTATAACGAAGTGCCCACCTTGGTGGATCGCGAACTAACTCTGTATCAAACAAACGTCATTACAGAGTATTTAGATGAGCGATTCCCCCATCCTCCATTATTGCCAGTGTATCCTGTGGAACGCGGGAAAAGCCGCCTGTTCATTCACCGTATTGAACGCGATTGGTGCGGCCATGTGGATGCCCTTATTGAAGGCAAGGAAAAGGCAGCAGATTTGAATAAGAGACGCAAAGCACTGCGTGATGGCCTTATTACCATTGCTCCCATTTTTGAGGAATTCCCTTACTTTATGAGTGAGGATTTCACCTTGGTGGATTGCGCCTTAGCGCCCATTCTTTGGCGCTTGCCCGAGCTAGGCATTGAGTTGCCAGCTAAGCAGGCTCAGCCTTTACTCGATTATGCAGAGCGTTTGTTTGCCCGTGAAAGCTTCCAAGTAAGCTTATCCGAGCAAGAACGTGAAATGCGTGAACCCTTATAAGTGATTTAATAATGAGCGATATTTCCATGACATCACGGCGCCCATACTTGGTACGCGCTATTTACGAATGGCTTTGTGATAACAATCTCACTAGCCATGTGTTAGTGAATGCGGAGTATCCAGGGGTTGAGGTACCTTGGGATTTTGTGGAAAACGGTCAGATTATTTTGAATATTTCACCAGGCGCTGTGGCGCACTTTGTGGCAGATAACACGGGCCTATACTTCTCAGCACGCTTTGCTGGGCAGCCTATGAATGTGGCCATTCCCATTAATGCGGTGTTGGCGGTATTTGCTCGTGAAAATGGTGAGGGCATGGTTTTTGAGCCCGTGCCTCCCCCTGAGGATCCTGATCCCCAGGATCCTGAGCCCACCACTAAAGGGCCAGCCTTACGAGTGGTGAAATAACCGACCCAATAAAAAACCGGCATAGGCCGGTTTTTTATTGGTTGCAGCTTACGCATTAGGCGCCAAGAAGCTGGTTGGCCTTAAGAATTCGCTCACAGGCTGCGATAAAGGCAGCTGTA
>CALEAR010000140.1 GCA_937943665.1 uncultured Alcanivoracaceae bacterium | reverse complement strand
TGGATAAGCTTAGATGACGATTTGAATGCGAAGGGGAGCCCCAATCAATGAGATATACCTCAAAACCCCGAGCCATTAAATACCGCACCATGCTGCGCGTGGGCATAATGTCATAAGTCCAGGAATGAATACCCAGGGCAGGCACCAATAGCAGGGGGATGGCGTGGTGTTGCTGGGGAACGGGCAAGCGTTCTTCACCCACTTGTACAGCCTCTAAGGCAGGCAGCTGATAGTGCCTTACGGACATAATGCCATCGCGGTAAATTTCTTCCCAAGGTGTTTTGTTTACTTGGATGAATTTTTCTGGGTAGCGTCGGCGTTCATAGGCTGTGCTAAGCGCCTTCAGGCTCCACTTCACCCGTTTTCTTAAAGACATACCTTGTTGCCTCTTGTTATGGTGATAAAAGCATCCTTTGCCATAGGGCAGGCATAGTACCGTTTTTCATGGATGGGCCTATGGCTTTTATTTTACACCCACAGGCTTTTTGGCATATGGAGGTTAAGGTCGGTGCATATGGTGGCGAAAAAAGGCCTCCCTTTGTTGTAGTAAGTGCCAAGCTTCTTCCACGTTACCCTCTTGAAAGCGTAGGCGGTGGCCGGGAGCACATTGGGCCAGTAATCCCATATCCACACGATAAATCACACCAATTTTGGGGTAGCCGCCAATATTTTGTCGATCCTGCATTAACACAATAGGTTGGCCATCTGGGGTGATTTGAATGCTGCCTAGGGCGATCCCCTCTGAGGTGATTTGTTGGGTTGGGGTGGGGAGTTCGGGGCCACT
Source organism: uncultured Alcanivoracaceae bacterium (assembly GCA_937943665.1). GTDB lineage: Bacteria > Pseudomonadota > Gammaproteobacteria > Pseudomonadales > Alcanivoracaceae > CALEAR01. The sequence continues at coordinate 13,963 of CALEAR010000140.1, read as the reverse complement.
TAAGCGAAACCCCATGCGATCCATATGGGGGCTTAAGGTGAAGGTTGTCTCATTAAAACGCTGCCGAGCTGCTGCTGGAAACTCTTCGTATTGATACCCAGGGATATAGCGCAGCGTAAGTGTTTCAGAGGGCAGCTTTCTTAACCCTGGTGGGGTGAGGCGATGTTTTGTTAAAGGGGGCGTGGGTTGGAAGTGAAGCGCATCCCCCACTTGGATCACTTGTCCTTCATTGTGGCCGCCGAGCTGCTCCCTAGGTACACAGCTTTTCGAGGAAAAAAACTCTGGTGCTTGGAAGCCGCCTTTCACTGCCATATATAAGCGGGTACCTTGCCCTTGGTAAAAGCCCACTTCAATAACATCACCTTCAGCAATGCTCACGGTGCTCCAGGGAGGAATGGGGGTACGGTTGACCCACACAGGAATCTGCGCGCCGGTGAAGGCAAGGTTAGTGCTAGCTTGAGCTTTTAAGGTAAGTTGGCCCAGTGTGATTTCCACCGCAGCAGCAGAAGGGGAGTTGCCCAATAGACGGTTAGCCCATAAATAACTGTACTCATCTAAGGCACCGCCTTGGCTAAGCCCCATGGCTTGTGCACCTGTGCGCCCACGATCCACCAACAAGCTTTGCCCCTGTGCTTTGAGAACCACTAAGCTCACAGTTCACCTCCTAAGGATAAATAGGTCTGGTGGGAAATGGGTTCGAACCTCACCGCTTGACCCACGGTGAAGGGGTGAGGGGGCTCTTTTTGTGGGTGGAAGAGGCGCTTGGGGCAGCGGCCAATTAAATGCCAACCACCAGGGCTAGATTGCGGATATATGGCGGTTTGTCCGTGGGCGATGGCCACTGAGCCTGGCGGTAAGGTAAGCCTTGGCGTGGCCCGGCGCGGTAAGCGTAGGCTGTGAGGCAGCTCACCTAAAAACGCAAAGCCTGGACTAAAGCCTAAGGCATACACATGGTAAAGGGTGCTGCTATGTAATTGTATCAAGGCTTCAGCACTCAGCCCTGTTTGTTCGCATACGCTGTTAAAATCCGCGCCGGCCTCGGGCCCATAGTACACAGGTAGGGTGAGTGTGGGGCGAGTTTTCTTTGGGGCCTTGTGTGCCAAAAGTTGTTGCAGCACAGCGTTAAGGTGCGTTTCCCGCTGCTTTGGGGAAAGGGAATGCTGTGGGCTAAAGCATAGCAATAGCCGTTCATAGGCCAATACAGAATCTACTAAGGCCTGACCTAAATGCTTATGAAGGCTCTGCTGTAAGTGGTGTAAGTACACGGCCAAGGCAGGGCTCAGTGGCGCATGGAATGTGATTTGTACATCGGTTTCGCTAACCGTGGAAAGGGAGTAGCGTAAGCTCATTGGGATAGGGCTTTGCGAATGGCTTTGACGGTGGTTACAGCCGCAGGGTTATCCCCGTGAACGCAAAGGCTATGGGCTTTAATAATTAAGGAGGTGTCTTCCACCGTGGTAATGGGCTCACCCTTAGCTATGGCCTTAGCTTGCGCAATAATGCTTTGGGCATCTTTAAGTACGGCGCCATTTTCCGTTCGGCTCTGTAGGCGACCGTCTTGATGGTAGCGTCGGTCTGCAAAGGCCTCATACCATAAGGTAATGCCATAGCGCTTAGCGCTGGCTTCTATGGCATCTTGATTCACATGGGCAAGTATCAATACGGGAAGTGGCGTGGATAAATCTGCCACCGCCTGAAAGATGCCGTGGCGAGTGCTTTCTTGATACAGAAGATCATGGTAAAGGGCGCCGTGGGGCTTCACATAGCTGAGGGGGATATCCTCTTGTTCACACAGGGCCTCCATAAGAGAAAGTTGTTGGAATACCGTATCGCTGACATCCGCTTGAGATAACTCCATGGAAAGCCGCCCAAAGTTTTCTCTATCAGGGTAGGAGGGGTGGGCGCCCACCATCACTTGATGCTGCTTGGCTAAGCGTAAGGTGGCGAGTATGGTGCTACGGTTACCGGCATGAAAACCACAGGCGATATTAGCCATGTGAATATAAGGCATTACCTGGTGCTCTGGGCCCTCTGGGTGTAGCACATCGGTTTCACCCAGATCACAATTTAGCTTGATCACTTAATACCTCAACCGCGTTACATCATTGGGAGTGGCGCCTTCCTTGGCAAATGAGAGATAACTTTATGGATACGATGGCATAAAGTACTGTGTATCTGGGCAGTGTTCAAGTGTTAGCCCTCTGGCAGCCAACCGGCCTCGCAGGCGTGTTCCCAAAAAGGGATGAGTTGGCGCTCAAAGAAGGCTTGAATGCAACCCTGGCTATGCCAATGTGCCAGAGTAGGTGATGCAATGCGGTGCAGCTCTGTGCTGAGGGAGGCTTCGCTAATGCCAAGGAGCAGAAGCCACTCCCCCAAGGGCTTGCTATCCACGTAGTCATAAACAATGCCCACTATACGCTCAAGAAGTTGCTGGAAATATTCAGATTGTCTTAATTGCTCCCAAAAATCCATGCCTCCCTGCAGGGCGGCCTTTAGGTCCTCTTCTGAAGCATATTCACGTAGGGAGGAAAGTGGTTGGTGCTTCACCTGTTGCCAACTTTGCAGCAAGGCCGATTTCACGTGGCCATCATCAATGGCGGTTTGTAAGCGTTTTTCACTGCTTTTAATAATGCTACGAATATTGGCGTTAATGTAACGCTTAATATTGTCTTCCGCAGATTTGCTGAATCCAGAGGTGGTACGGCCCACCACGGATTTGCCGAGCTTAAACATTGAACCGGCCCCAGGAATGCTGCTCGCCATTTGTTCGGCTCGTGCAGTGCCTTGGCTCACAAACCCAGTGATGCCGCGGTATAACATGTCTGAAATGGCGTTGGTTACCCAACGGTTACGGGAAACGCGCCGTACAATCAAGTGTAGCCCACGTAAGGAAAGTGCAACATCAATGAACTCTTCAAGTTCGGTATCATTAATGAGCTCGCCCCAAGTGGTGCTTTCTAAACGAGGGTGCTGGTACAACCGCAATATAAAGGTTTCTAGTTGTGCTACTAACTCATCTTCCAAGGGGTATTCACAAAGGTAATAGGTGAGTAGGGTTAAGCATTGTTGCTGTGGCAGCCAGGTGCTTAGCGTGGTTTCTTGCGCTTTTCCAAAGAAATCCTGTACCTCTTGGGTAATAGCTTCTAAAAGGTGGTCTTGGGTGCGCGCCACAAAATACTCTACCTGTGCTGTGAAAAGCTGCTGGGCTAAGGGGGTGAGAGCTGTCATAGTGTTCCTTTTTTGTTGTATTACATTAGGGAATCTTATTACACACGTGGTGTGAACCATTGAGATTCAGTGTATACCCTCAAATAGCTTGTTTATATGCCTGCAATTTGTTTTGCTGCGCTATTTCAGCAAATGCCTGTGCTATACTTTTGCCATTTATAAACAACAATAAGGGCTCAGCACAGTGATAGAAGTGCAAGCGCAGGATTTGTTTTGCGAGCGTGATGCGCGCGTGCTTTTTGAAGCGCTAAGTTTTCACGCAAAAAGTGGTGAAATTTGGCAGGTGGTGGGCCCCAATGGGGCAGGCAAAACCACCTTATTACGCATTTTGGCAGGGCTGTTCCAGTTTTATGAGGGAAAGGTGTATTGGCATGGGGTGTCTGCCTCAGAGGCTTCTCCCTTATTGTTTTTAGGCCATAAAGCAGGGGTACGAGAGGAACTGACCGCTCAAGAAAACCTTCAATGGCTAGCGGCCCTTCATGGCCAACCCCAAGATGCTATTCCACAAGCCCTTGAAGCCGTTGGCCTCCGCGGTTATGAAACGGTGGCGGTGGCGGATATGTCTGCTGGACAAAAACGGCGGGTGGCCTTAGCTAGGTTATGGTTGCCCGATACCAAGGTGTGGATTTTAGATGAGCCCTTCACCGCCTTAGATGTGGATGGAGTGACCTTAATTGAGCAACACTTAAAAACATTTGCTCAACAAGGGGGGCTAGTGATTTATACCTCTCACCATAAGGTGGATGCACAATGCCAGCAGGTGCGTTTGGGCACCTTTAAGGAGTCCAGCACATGAGTTTATTAAGGGCTTGTTTGCAGCGTGAATGGTGGGTAAATATTCGCCGACCTAGCGAATTGATTAATGCATGGTTCTTTTTTGTTGTGGTGGTGTCCCTGTTCCCCTTGGCCATTGCCCCTCGTGAGGAGACTCTGATGAGTATGGCCTCTGGGGTGTTATGGGTGGCGGCGTTGTTGGCCGTGTTGCTTTCCATTGAAAGCTTGTTTCGTGAGGATCACGATAGCGGCATATTGGAGCAGCTGTTAATGGCGCGCCATGAAATGATTTTTGTAGTGCTCGCTAAACTTTTGGTGCATTGGTTGCTCATAGGCCTGCCCTTAGTGCTGGTTTCTCCTGTGTTAGCTTATATGTTGCAGCTACCGCCCAAAGTATTACCTGCCGTGTTATATTCCTTAGCCTTAGGCACTCCGAGCCTAGTGATTATTGGCGCCATCGGCGCTGCTCTCACCGTGGGGCTGCAGCGTGGTGGGGTGCTGTTGGCACTACTTATTTTGCCTTTGTATGTGCCTGTGCTGATTTTTGGCGCTGGGGCCATACAGGGTGCCATGACAGGAGATGATATTGGTGGTGTATTAGCCATTTTAGGTGCCATTTTAGCGTTGGCCTTGAGCGTGGGGCCTTGGGCAATTGTTCAAGGGCTTAAAATCTCAACGGGTGATTAGGGTTTAGTATGAGTAAAAAACAACAAGCGCAGCCGGCCTTATTTCCGCGACATTTTGTGATTTCTAGCCTTTTGGGGCTAGTGGCGGCTGTGATCACATTTTATATTTGGGATGTGCCTGTAGCGAATAAAAGGACCATTCTCATTGGCGCCTATTTGATTGGTTGGTGGTTTTATTTTGGTGCCATTCATCGGCCCACTTGGTATTGGAATACCTTGGTGCGTTGGTACCACCAATTAGGTTCACCTCGGCACTTTTATCGCATTAGCGGTTGGTGGTTACCGTGGCTAAGCTTGATGGCTTTAGTGCTATTAAGTGTGGGAGTGGTGTGGGGGCTGGCGTTTTCACCACCCCATTACGAGCAAGGCAATAGCTATCGTATTATTTATTTGCATGTGCCCGCTGCTAGCGGAGCCTTAATGGGCTATATGGCCATGGGCTTTTGCGGTGTGGTGGCCTTGGTATGGCGTTTAAAAATGGCAGAAATCATGATCAAGGCCATTGCTCCCTTTGGGGCTGTGCTAGCGGCCATTTCACTGATTAGTGGTGCCGTGTGGGGCAAGCCCACTTGGGGCACCTATTGGGTTTGGGATGCACGTTTAACCTCCATGTTGATTTTGTTTTTCCCTTATTTGGGCACTAGTGCGCTGCAAAATGCTATCCTTGATCCTCGTCAAGCGGGTCGAGCAGCAAGCTTGCTTGCCATTGTGGGGGTGGTTAACGTGATCATTGTTCGATATTCCGTGGAATGGTGGCATAGCTTGCATCAGGGCGGCTCCATGTCCATGTTTGGTGCTGCCAAAAGCCAGATTCATCCCAGTATGTTATGGCCCTTGCTGCTATGCATGTTCGGCACCTACTTTTTGTTTGCCGTTACTGTGTTTATTCGAGCGCGCACAGAAATACTGTGGCGTGAACGACGCAGCAACTGGGTAAGAAAGGAGGTGGAAGGTGCAGTTTAATTCCTTATCTGAATTTTTGATGATGGGTGGCCATGGCCCCTATGTGTGGAGCGCTTTCCTCAGTGGTGTGGTGCTATTAGTGGCGAATACATGGTGGGCAAAAGCGCGCTTTAATAAAACCAAGCGTGAACTACAGGCGCTGTGGCGTCGACAATCAATGCAGGAGTGATTATGAACCCAGTACGTAAGCGTCGTTTGATGTTAGTGGTGGGCGGCCTTGTGGCTTTTTCCGTGGCGGTGGGCTTGCTCTTATATGCTATTTCTTCAAACATTAACTTGTTTTATAGCCCCGAGGAAGTGGTGAAAGGTGAGGCCCCTGTGGGGAAAAATATGCGTGTGGGTGGCATTGTGGCAGAAGGGTCGGTGCGTCGTGATTCTGATACCCTTAAAGTGCAGTTCGATGTCACCGATGGTATTGGCACCTTCACTGTGTATTACAGTGGTATCTTGCCGGATTTATTCCGTGAGGGGCAGGGTATTGTTGCCAACGGTATGCTTCAAGAAGATGGTACCTTCGAGGCTTACGAGGTGTTGGCTAAGCACGATGAAGAATACACTCCGCCTGAGGTTCAGCATGCCTTAGATAAAGCGGAACGCATGAAAGCCATGCAGGAGGCAGCGGAAACTGCGGGTTGATCGTTAACCATATAACAGCCCCTGTATCTTGAGATACAGGGGCTTTTTTTATGGATGTGACAGATTGTATAACAGGTTGAGCGAATTGTACTTGATAATGGTTCTCATTACCGATAGGATCCACAGAATCCAATCAATAAGGAGCGCATCATGTACGTTTGCCTGTGCCACGGTGTCACCGACACGCACATTAAAGAAGCGGTGGCCCAGGGCCATCAGCGCATGCGCGATTTGCGTCGCGAGTTAGGTGTTACCCGCCAGTGTGGCAAGTGCGCTAGCCATGCCTTGGCCGTGTTAAATGACACCACAGCGAAGACTTCTTCGTCCGCTAGGCAGGAGGTCTCGCCTAAGGACTGGTCATTGCCTATGTGGTATTCACCGCAGCCGGTGTAGCCTTGATATTTGTCATGGTGTACTGACGTGAAATGGGTGAATGTTGTAGCATCAATGACTGTGTTGTCATGGATGCTAAAGGAGCGCAATCATGCGAGGCGATAAAAAGGTTATTCAGTATTTAAATCAGGCCCTTGGCAATGAACTTGTGGCCATTAACCAATACTTTTTACATGCACGCATGTACAAAGATTGGGGCTTGAAGAAGCTGGCTGATAAGGAATACCAAGAGTCCATTGAAGAAATGGAACATGCGGATGATTTGATTCAGCGCATTTTGTTTTTGGAAGGAATCCCTAACCTACAGGATTTGGGAAAATTGCGCATCGGTGAGCACACTCAGGAAATGCTGGAGTGTGATTTGCAACTGGAGTATCAGGCAGTGCCTCTTCTGCGAGAGGCCATTGCCTATTGTGAATCTGTTCATGATTTTATTAGCCGAGATTTGCTGCAACGCATCCTTGAGGATGAGGAAGAACACATTGATTGGCTAGAAACACAGCTCAACCTCATTAAGCAAGTGGGCATTGAGAATTACCTACAAACGCAAATGGAAAGCGCTGATCAATAGCAGCACCATTCAATAGGCGGGCCACGGAATGTGGCCTTTTGTAGTACTTAAAGATGTGAATGCTTCTCATTCTTGCGGGGCATTGCATGGTAGGAAAAGGTAAGAAATTAATGAAAAAGCAAATTGCTGGGTGTTTATTAGCTTTAACGTTGGCAATGCCCGCCTATGCTGAGCCGGAAACGAATACAGAGAGCGAGCCTGTGGCTGCTCAACAATTGCAGGAAGAGGGCTTAGCCGATGCCGAGGAAAGCTCTGGTTTAGAACATATTGAACCAATCCTTGATACACCGGAGCCCCTAGCCGCAGAGGCAGCTGAAGCAGATACATTACCTCAAGATCTTTCGCCTTGGGGTATGTATCAATCCGCCGACCGAGTGGTAAAGGCTGTGATGATACTCTTGTTGTTGGCTTCCTTATTGACTTGGGCAGTGTGGGCCTTTAAAGCGGTGCAATTGCGCTTGGTGCGTGCGCAAACACGCGCAGCATTACAGCGTTTGGTGGCAGCTAAAAGCTTAACGGATGCCAATGCAGAAAGTGCTTGTTTTAAGGGGGCTAGTTTAGCCTTATTAGAGGCCACAAATTTGGAACTAACCCTTTCTGAAAATACCTCAGCAGAGGGAATTAAAGAGCGCTTAAGCGCGCGCTTAAGCCGTGTGCATGATTCCGCAACCCAAGCATCGCAAAAAGGGGTGAGTGTATTAGCCACCACAGGGGCGGTGGCCCCCTTTGTGGGTTTGTTTGGCACAGTATGGGGCATTATGGGCAGTTTCATTGGTATTGCTGAAAGCCAAACCACCAACTTAGCCGTGGTGGCACCGGGTATTGCTGAGGCGTTGTTAGCCACAGCCATGGGGTTGGTGGCGGCCATTCCCGCCGTTGTTTTTTACAACCACTTTTCTAAGATTTTGGCCGCTTATCGAGCTGAGCTCTCTGACATTGTGGCGAGCCTATTGATTTTGGTGAGCCGCGATTTAGAAACCACTTCTGATACCGAGGCACAGTAATGGCATTGAAGTTACCTGAGTCGGAGCCAGCTTTACCCGTTAACCATGAAATTAACGTGGTGCCTTTTATTGATGTTATGTTGGTGCTACTGATTATTTTTATGGTGGCGGCGCCGTTGGCCACTGTGAGCGTGCCGGTGGATTTGCCAAGTTCCACTGCAGCGCCGCAACCCGCTCCTGAGGATCCTCTATACGTGACTTTGCAAAAGGATCTTTCTGTGGTGGTGGGCGAGGAAAGCCAGTTATCTTTAGCAGAATTAGGAAAGCATCTTAATGCAGTGGCTGCGGATAAAGAGCAGCGTATTTTGTTACGCGCTGATAAAGCAGTTTCCTATGGCGATATAATGGATGTGATGAATGCATTGAGCCAAGCAGGATATTTAAAAGTGGCTCTGATTGGCATGGAAGCGGCACCACAAGGAAAAGGCTCATGACGCCACTTGCCGGCAAGGTGGCCACTGGCAGCATTTGGCAAAAATGGGGCTGGCGTTTAGCAGCCATGGCAGTGGCGGTTATTCTGCACTTGGCTTTAGCGGCGCCGTTTTTATGGCAACCAGCAGTGGAATCACCTCCACCGGCGCCACCTGCCTTGGAGGTGGCCATGGTGGCTATGGCGCCTGCCGCCACTGATGGTGCAGAGGAAGCACCAGATGAGCCCGAACTCGAGCCTGAGCCCGAACCTGAGCCAGTGCCTGAACCTGAGCCCGAGCCGGAACCTGAGGTGGTGCTAGAGGAAAAGCCGGAGCCGCCTCCAGAGATGCCTAAAGAAACCCCCAAAGAGGTGAAAAAACCGGAAACACCTAAGGAACGCACTGAACCTAAAAAACAAGTGGCACAATCTCAGGCGCAAGAATCCTCCACAGAAGCAGCACCCCATGCAGGGCAGGGAAAGGAATTAGAAGATGCGGAGCAGATGTGGCAACAGCAGTTACGTGTGCATTTGGATCGCCGCAAGCGCTACCCTCGCCAAGCACAACGCATGCGTCAAGAAGGAGCTCCTGTGGTGCGCTTTACCTTGGATGCTAAGGGTAATGTGGTTCAAGTGGCGATGGAAAAGGCCAGTGGTATTCGAGCCTTAGATCAAGAGGCCTTAGCGCTGGTGAAGCGTGCACAGCCCTTGCCTGCTCCCCCAAAAGCTTTGGTAGAGCGCTCGGGAGGTGAAATTAATGTGACCTTGCCCATAGAATTTTCCTTAACGCAAGGTAAACGATAACTTTTATTGATTTTTGTCAGTTTTTACCTGAATAAAGGCCATGGATGGTTTATATTGGCACGCGCGTTTTGTTTGACTCATCAATAAAGGATATTAATGAATTAGCGCGGAGGAACCCAACCTATGTCTAGCCCAGTTTCTGCAGTGGATATCAGTGATATGTCCCAGTTGCTAAATATGCAGCAACATGCAGAGGAAGCATCACAGTTATTAAAAGCCATAGCCAATGATAAGCGCTTATTAATTTTGTGCTATCTCACACAAGGCGAGAGTTCCGTCGGTAATATGGTGGAAGCGTTAGGCATGGGGCAATCTAGCCTGTCTCAGCATTTAGCGGTATTGCGTAGTGAATCTTTAGTGCAAACGCGGCGCGAGGCGCAAACCATTTATTATCGCTTAAGCGAAGGCCCTGCGCTTAACATTATGAAAACTCTGTATCAAATTTATTGTGCAAAATAATATGAGCTTAAGCCCTAACGAAAAAACCCTTCAACAACGTTTGGTTTCTTTGCGAGAACACATTGCCCAAGTGGCCCACAAAGCGGGCAGAGATGCAGCGGAGATTACGCTGCTGCCTGTGAGTAAAACTTTCCCCACGGCTGTGATTCAGGAGGCCATGGCCTTAGGTGAAGTGCGCTTTGGTGAAAATAAGGCACAGGAGCTGCGCGATAAGGCCCGTGCACTGGCGGAAACAGAGGCGCAGTGGGTGATGATTGGTTATTTGCAATCTAATAATGCGCGCTATGTGGCACGTTATGCCAGTGAAATACAGTCGTTGGATAGGGTTTCTTTGGCTCAAACGTTGCAGCGTCGCTTGCAACTTGAGGATCGGTATTTAGATGCCTTAGTGCAAATCAAAACTTCTCCAGAGCCTTCCAAATATGGCCTGCCGCCTGAAGAAGCGGTGGCCTTTGTGCGTCAAGTGGTGCAGGAATGTCCGCGCTTGCGCATTAAAGGGCTAATGACCATGGCTATTAACTCGCAGGATGAGCACAAGGTGCGTGCCTGTTTTAGGCAATTAAAAGAATTACAGCAAGAGCTGATGGCTGAAGGGATTGAAGGGGCCAGTTTTAAGCGCCTATCCATGGGTATGAGTGGTGATTATGAAATCGCCATTGAGGAAGGTGCCACTGAAATTCGTTTGGGCACCGCTGTATTTGGCCATCGGGATTATCAGCGCGATTATTATTGGCCTGAGTAATTCATCAGCTACTTGGCAGCACTCCCTTGCGGCTCTTCTAATAATTCTTTTAACACCTGTTTCCAATAAATGATATCAGCACTGTTGTCTTCCTCCCAAGGGTGGTAGTGAGGTCGGAAAAAGCTGAAATATTGTGGCAGCATACGGCGAAAATGGCCTTTACCTTTACCTAAACCAAACATCCAAGCTAATGCCTCACGCAAGTGCCTCATATTGGTAATGCCACCATTACGTATAAGAATACGGCAGGTGTAATAGCTAGTGAGTAACATTAAGAGGCTGCTTGTCCACAGGTAAGCAGCCATGAGCCTTGGGTAGCTGCCAATGGTGTTTTGGTACACATCAAAGGCCACAGCCTTATGTTCTGATTCTTCAATGGCATGCCAAATGAAAAGTGCGCGAAATGAAGGATGCACCTCTTCAAAAAGGCTGGGGTTTGAAAGCACCAAGCTTCCTAACATGGCAGTGAAGTGCTCTAAAGCTGCGGTGGCGGCCATTTGGTTTTCAGGGGAAAGGTGAGTGCTGATGTTATCAATGAGCCACTGGGTGTTGCGTTCTATGTGATCTGTGGGAATTCCTATGGCTTTAAGCGCTTGGTTGAGGGCTTCGTGCTCCTTGGCATGATGGGCTTCTTGGCCAATAAAGCCGCGCGCATCCTGCGCCAATGCCTCATCGGTGATATAAGGCTGAAACATGCGCACTGAGGCAATGAGAAAGCGCTCGCCCGCAGGAAATTGGGCAGAAAGCGCTTGGAACATGGCAGATAAAAACACATTGTTCGCATAAAAGTTAGGAGCTAAGCCTTGCCGGTAATCTAGCCCTAACTTTTGTGGAATTATGCTCACTTGTGCTGGCCGGCGAAGCCGCGGCACTGTTTTTTTTGCTTTAAATAAACTAAGCATGATCATCTCCTTGATGTTTAAACATAGGTACTTGAGAAGAGGGGGCCTGCGTTTCCTCTAGCTGCTTGAGGAGGTTCTTTAGTTTTGGGTCTTGGGTTAGCACGCGATCCATTAATGGGTTCAGCACGCCACGAAACCAGGCGTAGGGCAGCCAAGCGGTGGGTGCCACCACAGTGGGAGCGCGTTGTTGAATAGCTTTTAACAGGGTTGTGGCGGCTTCTTTTGTGGAAAGCCTTTGGCGTAAGCGCTTAGGCAGGCGCTCCTGTAGCATGCGGCCTGTGGGATCCTTATCTAGGGTGTCCTTTGCTAATGCAGTATCCACAATGCCCAAATAGGCGGTGGTAACACTCACGCCATGAATAGCTAGCTCCAAACTCAAACCACGGGCGAGCTGCGCCACAGCTGCGTTGCGCACGATATATGCCGCCGCTGCCACTGGTGGGCAAAAGGCGGCGCAGGAGGTCACCACTAAAATATGGCCACCCTGTTGGATCAACGCTTCCATGGCGGGGTGTACTGTATTGAAAACCCCTTGCACATTCACATCCATCACCCGCTGAAATGCCTCTGGATGCCCAGTGCGCAAAGTGGCCGTTGGAGGAGTAATGCCTGCATTAGCGATCACCACATCTATCCTGCCGAAATGCGCTAGTGTGTGTTGCATGGCCGCTTCCATCGCGCTGGCATCGGTACACTCTGCTGCCATGGCGAGGGCTTTTTGGCCTAAGGACTGTGCTCTTTGCTTCACCGTGTTTTCTTGCTCATCCACTAGCACCAGGCGAGCGCCTTTTAGGTGCAACTGCTGAGCAAGCTCCCAACCTAGGCCTTGTGCGGCACCTGTGATAAGCACCACGCGGTGGCTGAGCTGTAACCTAGGTTTGGTGAAAAAGGGCAAAGAGGAAAGCAACCGAAACATGGCATTACCTATGGTGATGGCCTTAAAGGCGCTGTTGTTATTCTTTATGTGAATTGCAACTTGCAATATGTAAGTTTCAAAGTGTAAGTTAAAGCTCAATTGGCTAGGTATCAAGTGTTCAGGTGTCATTTTCTGAGGGTGGACACACAAAATGTTAATGAAAGCGAGAGCTAAGCCCACACGTATGACCTCTTCGCAGCGTCGTGATCAAATACTCGATGTGGCAAAAAACATTGTGGCAAAGGATGGCTTTTTAGCTGTTACCATGGGGCGTTTGGCAGAAGAAGCAGGCATTACGCGCACCTTGATTTACCAACAGTTTGGGGATTTAACAGGTGTGTTCTCTGCCTTGGTGGAAAGGGAGTTTGCCGAGGAGCTCGCGGTGTATTTGCGTTCCACCGCCATGCATCCTGGGGGTGGCGTGAGGCAGTTTGTTTCTGTTATGGCATCATTGTTAAAACGGGTGGATGCCAATCCAGCAGCATGGCGCTTATTTCTTATGCCGCCAGAAGGCAGCCCCGCCGAGCTTTACCAACGCTTACAAGAGGCTCGCGCCATGGTGCATTATTATTTAGCAGAAAGCCTTCGCAGTGCCATGGGGGAAGGAAAGGCAGTGGTGTTAAGTGATGATGTGGAGCTAGGCGCACAGAGCGTGCAAGCGGTGGCAGAACAATTGTTACGGCTGCGCCTTGAGGCTCCAGATTACTATAGCCATGAACGTTTATTACAACAGGTGAAAACCTTATCGGAGCTTTTGTTTGCAGCGGCTCAAATCAATTAGCGCTTATTCCATTAATAACAATAAAGAGAAGAATAATGAAAACAGCATTAAGTACACATTATCCTGTGGAGCGTTTTTTACATTGGGAAAAGGTGCAACCTAACAAAGTATATATGACGCAGCCTTTTCCCGATGGCACTGTGGTGGATTACACTTGGGCTGAGGTGGGGGATCAGGTGCGACGTATGGCTGCCTATTTGGTGTCCTTAGCACTACCACCTTCAAGTCATATTGCCATTTTAGGGAAAAATAGCGCCCATTGGATTATGGCGGATATTGCCATTTGGATGGCCGGACACGTGAGTGTGCCCATTTATCCCACCATGAGTGGTGAGGCAGCAGCCTATGTATTAGCGCATAGCGATTCCGTTATGCTCATATTGGGTAAGCTAGATGGTATCAGTGATAATTGGCAGGGTATTGCACCTCATATACCCAAAGATATGCCTATGGTGTCATTGCCTATGTCACCGCTATCAGAACCGCCTCAGTGGGAACAAATTATCTCTGAATATGCGCCTTTGGAGGAGCCACGATTCGCCTCGCCTGAGGCCCTGGCGACGATTATTTACACCTCAGGCAGCACCGGCAAGCCTAAAGGAGTCATGCATAATCAGGTGTCTGCCGCTGGCGCCTGTGCTGCCATGGAGGATTGCTTTGGGCTCACCCCCGAGGATCGAATGATATCTTATTTG
>CALEAR010000139.1 GCA_937943665.1 uncultured Alcanivoracaceae bacterium | reverse complement strand
GTTGGCACAGGTGGACCAAACAGGCCCTGCCTGCCACACCGGCCGCCGCAGCTGCTTTTACTGGCGCTTTGATGCAGAACAACTCACCATTGATAGTGAGCCCCTTATTGACCCAAGTGAATTATATACATCATGAGCACATTACAGGTATACAACACCCTTAGTGGGAAAAAAGAAACCTTTACTCCCATTAACCCAGAGCGCGTTACCATGTACGTTTGTGGCCCCACGGTTTACAACTATGTACACATTGGTAATGCCCGCCCAGTGGTGGCCTTTGATGTGCTATTTCGCTTGCTGAAAATCCTTTACCCTCATGTGGTATACGCCCGCAACATCACGGACATTGATGATAAAATCATCACCGCGGCCCAAGAGGAAGGTAAAAGCATAGAGGCCATTACCACTTACTTTAGCGCCGCCTTTGCCGAAGATATGGCCGCCTTACATGCCCTTGAGCCCACAGTCACTCCCCATGCCACCGAGCATGTGGAGGATATGATTGCCATTATTTCCACCTTGATAGAAAAAGGACACGCCTACGAAGCGGAAGGGCATGTGCTCTTTGCTGTGGAAAGCATGGCGGATTACGGCAAACTTTCTAAGCGCTCCTTAGAAGATATGCTTGCCGGTGCTCGTGTGGAAGTGGCGCCCTATAAAAAATACGCTGGAGATTTTGTGCTTTGGAAACCCAGCACCGAGGATCAACCCGGTTGGGAATCCCCTTGGGGAATGGGTCGCCCAGGCTGGCACATTGAGTGCACCGCCATGATCGCCCACCACCTTGGCCCTGAAATTGATATTCACGGCGGTGGCCAAGATCTTATTTTCCCCCACCATGAAAACGAAATCGCCCAAGGTAGCTGCGCCCATGGCACTGATTATGTGCGCTACTGGATGCATAACGGCTACATCAATATTGATGGCGAAAAAATGTCTAAATCCTTGGGCAACTTCCGCTTAGTGCGCGAGTTATTAAAGCATTACCGTGGTGAGGTATTACGTTTCGCCCTGCTTTCTGCCCATTATCGTTCCCAACTTAACTTCAGCGAAGCACTGCTAGAACAGGCACAAGCTAGCCTTAATAGCCTGTACCATGCACTGCAGGGGCGCGAGGGAGCCATTGAAGCTGCCGAGAATTACCATTTACCCGAGGATCACCCCGTGATCAGCGCCCTGTGCGATGATCTCAATACCCCTGTGGCCATTCGTGAGCTGCACCATATTGCCACCGCCTTAAACCGCGCCGAACCGGCAGAAAAGCCAGCGTTAAAAGCTGAACTCTTCGCGGCTGGCGACCTCTTAGGCTTATTGCAACAAGACCCTAACCACTGGTTCCAAGGAGACTCCACGGAGGATAGCCTGAGCGCAGAAGCCATTGAAGCCCTAATTGCTGAGCGCGATGCGGCGAAGAAAAGCCGTGATTTTGCCACCGCAGATCGCATTCGTGATGAGCTGCAAGGGCAAGGTATTGTGTTAGAAGACACTCGCGAAGGCACCCGATGCAGCCGCAGCTAATGCGTAACCAAGGCGGCACCCTATGATAAAAGCCTTCTTGCTCCAATTAATTCGCTTTTATCAATTTGCCCTTAGCCCTTGGCTGGGCAATCAGTGCCGCTTTTACCCCACCTGCTCCGAATATGCCAAAATCGCCATTACTCACCATGGCAGCTTGAAGGGCACCTGGCTTACCATTAAACGTTTAAGCAAATGCCACCCTTGGCATGAGGGCGGCTTTGATGCTGTACCAGGTGTGCCTTTATCCCTTGATGAGGATCATGAAAAAAATAAGGATACGGCAGAATAAATCGCCCTTCTTCGAGGTATCCGTTACAATGATGAAGTTTTTAAGACCCACACATGGAGTTAACATGCGTCGTTTAACCTCTTTACTTATTCTTACTCTTGCCGCTTCCTTTCCCACAGCGGCATTAGCCAACAACAATGGCTACGCCTCCCTTGGCTATGTATTTAGCAAGCTAGAGCCTAAAAACAGCAGCAAATCCGCTAATGTGGATGCCTTGCAATTTAATTTTGGTGGTTGGTTTAACCATCAACAAACCTTTGGCGCAGAGGGCCGAATTGCCCTTGGCTTAAGTGATGGCAAGTTCACACCACGCAATCACACAGGCTCCCGCCCCAAGGCCGAGATCAGACGCCACTACGGTGGCTACCTACGCGCCCAATTTCCTAACACCTTGCCAGTGCGCCCCTATGGCCTCTTAGGGGTAACCCGTGTGGAAACTAAAGAAAAATACAGCACAGGCAACCGCAGCCAAGATTACAACGATGTGTCCCTTGGCTTTGGTGTGGATGTGGATCTGGCCCCTAACATGTTTGTTTATGCGGAATACCTCCGCGTGGCGGATCGCAGCAGCAAACAAATAACTAACGTTACCCTAGGGGTGGGTGGGCGCTTCTAACCCTCAGATCGCCCCCATAAAAAAAGCTCTTTAGCCTAAACTAAAGAGCTTTTTTCTTGCCTTTGGTTTGCCCTTAGGGAATGGGCAAATACCCCCCAGGCACATTCTTTGTAACCACTGCCACCGCATTATGGGCGTGCAAGCTTTCTAAATGGTTTACTCGCAGCCAAAAATCCTTAAAGGTGGCTTCCGCATCTAAAACCTTTTGCACCTTACGAGCGGCATCTTCACAGAACATAAGGTTTTCTGCGTTTAAGCGCGCAAACTCTTGCTCATCCACTCGCTTCACAGCGGTTTGCACAGGGGTTTGCAAGGCTTCTTCCACTGTGTTGATCAAGGCCACAATGGGTAAGGCTTCCACCTGCTCGGTATCAAGCACCACGCGCACTTCCGCAATGGAGCGTTGACTGTGAGGTGTGGCCGAAATACCTTGCTCTTGGGATAACCAGGTTACAGCTTCCTCAAGGCTAACGGAGGTTTGGCCAGCAAAGCGCTCTTTAAAGGTTTCACTGATCAATTGTCTCGCCAACGCTGCGGAGCAAGGGCAAGTGGAGGAGTAAAACACATCCACAAAGAGTTCCACTTTTAAGCCTTGCTCCCCTTTGGTGGCGCGCAAGGTAACAGGGTAGCTTTTCCAACCTGAGTATTCGCTTTTCAGGGCCTTGCGTTCCACTAAATAGTTGAAGGAAAACTCCACAAACGCCTGTGAGCTTAAGCCCTCATGGGTGGCTAAAAACTCATCTAATAATTTAGTCACACTGGCCACATTCAGCGCCTGCTGAGAGAACACCTCACCCAGCAATAAATACAAGCGCGACATATGAATACCGCGAGATGCCGCATTCAACAGGTTCACATAGGCCTGTACTGCCGCATCTACGGTTTGTGTTTCTTTGGTTAAGCTATCTTGCACCTGCACCGGCAAGTGAATTTCGCTCATACCAACCCAATCTAACTCCACCGCATTGCTCGCTTTGGTGGTAACAGCCACATCTGGCATGTCCTTAGATAACGTGTTTTCTGTGAGTGGCATTAAACTCTCCGTTTAAATGATGCGCCCCACGCATGCACTGAGGGCATCATGTCTTAACATAATAGGGGGCGATTCTACCAGAACTGCTTGCACAAATAGACCTACAATTTGTATGGGTATCATGCAATATTTGAATGATTAATACCCTAGTAATTCACTCAAGAATTAGCCAATTAAATTCATCTATGAGCGCAACAGCCCATAACAAGGCCTTCCCTTTGGCTACCTTGCCGTCCTATTATTTTGACTTCTAAACTTTAGTCCTCTAAACTTTAAAGCAATTTCCGTTGCGCACCAAAGCAACAAGGTAACTTTCATAGCTCAAGAGGCACTTATCACAATGGCAACACATGAAGATGTATTGATTGCACTACGTCGTATTGTGCGTGCCACGGACAGATACTCACGCCGATTAAGCAAAGAAGCCGGCCTCACTGCCCCTCAACTCTTGGTAATGCAAGCCATTGCCAACCATGAAGAACTCACCATGGGCCAAGTGGCAGAAACGGTTTCCTTAAGCCAAGCCACCGTCACCACCATTTTGGATCGTTTAGAAAAACGCGGTTTAGTTATGCGCAAACGTGGTGAACAAGATAAGCGCCGGGTTTATGCGTATCTCACCAAGGCTGGCAAGGAATTATTACTTAAGGCCCCCACCCCACTGCAGGTGGAGTTTGTGGAACGCTTTAACCAATTAGAAAACTGGGAGCAGTTGCAAATTCTTAGCAGCTTGCAACGTGTGGCCAAAATGATGAAGGCCGAAGAAATTGATGCTTCCCCAGTTCTTGATTTAGGCGCCATGGACAGATCCCAACCCGTGGAAGCCTTAAACACAGGTAGCGATGCAAGCGTACCTTCACTCACTCAACGACAACCTAAATAAAAGGAAACATCCATGTCTGCCGAAGCAACAACAGAAGGCAACACAGAACCACATATTAAAGCGCAGGGCCCTCAGGTTACCCTGCGCAAACCCGAAAGCAGCGATGGCTCACGCGTTCACAAGCTTATTAGCGAATGCAAACCCCTCGATGAAAACTCCACTTACTGTAACTTGTTACAGTGCACCCACTTCGCAGATACATGCGTGGCCGCCGAAGACGAAGACGGCAACCTGGTGGGTTTCATATCCGGTTACATTCCCCCTAAGCAGCCCAATGTACTTTTTATCTGGCAAGTGGCAGTGCACGAATCTGCTCGTGGCCAGGGGCTAGCCAAACGCATGCTCGCTCATATTTTAGAACGCGAAGAATGCGAGGACGTGCAGTTTATTGAAACCACCATCACAGAGGATAACGCCGCTTCGTGGGGCATGTTCCGCAGCTTTGCTTACAGCCGCTGCATGCCCACAGAGCAATTTATTCTCTTTGATAGCCAAATCCACTTTGCAGGTGAGCATGATGATGAACACCTCTTAAGAATTGGCCCTTTTAACCGTAACGACGCTTAACCCACAATTGATTGCGAAGGAAGAAACATGACTACCCCAATGGAAGAACAAGTATTTGATCGTATTGAGTCGGAAGTGCAAAGCTATGCGCGCAACTTCCCTGTGTTATTTAATAAAGCCAAAGGCAGCTACCTCTATGATGAAGACGGCAATGCCTACCTGGATTTCTTAGCCGGTGCGGGCACCCTAAACTACGGCCACAACAACCCCGTGCTTAAGGAAAAGCTCTTAGCGTATCTCACCGAAGATTACATCGTGCATGGCTTAGATATGCACACAGTGGCAAAGCGAAACTTCCTTAACATGTTTGAGGAGGTGATCTTTAAGCCCCGCAACATGAAATATGTGATGCAGTTCACCGGCCCCACTGGCACCAACGCTGTGGAAGCGGCGCTAAAAATTGCCCGTAACTACACAGGCCGCACTAACATTATTTCCTTTACCAACGGTTTCCACGGGGTAACCCTAGGTGCCTTGGCAGTAACCGGTAATAGCCACCACCGTGATGCCGCAGGTATTGATTTACCTGGTGCCACCGTAATGCCCTACGATGGCTACATGGGTGAAGATGTTTGCACCGTGGAGTACATGGAAAAACAAATCACGGATTCCTCCAGTGGTGTGGATTTACCCGCTGC
>CALEAR010000138.1 GCA_937943665.1 uncultured Alcanivoracaceae bacterium | reverse complement strand
TCCTAAAACAAGGCGAGGAGTTTAAAGCCGAAATTATTCGTGATTTACCCGAAGACGAAACCATTAGTTTGTATCGTCAGGGGGAATTTATCGATCTTTGCCTAGGGCCCCACTTACCCTCCACCAGCAAATTAGGGGATGGGTTTAAGGTGATGCGAGTGGCCGGTGCCTATTGGCGTGGGGATAGCAACAATCCTCAGCTGCAACGTATTTATGGCACCGCTTGGCGTAACAAAAAAGAGCTCAACGCCTACTTAAAGCAACTAGAAGAAGCCGCTAAGCGAGACCACCGTAAGCTCGGCCGCGAAATGGGGCTGTTCCACCAGCAAGAAGAAGCCGTGGGCAGCATGTTTTGGCATGCCAAGGGCTGGCGCTTACGCCGCAACCTCGAAGAGTACATTCGCCGCAAAATGGAAAAGAACGGCTATGAAGAGGTGAATACGCCACAGATTATGGATCGCACCCTATGGGAAAAATCCGGCCACTGGGATAAATACGCAGAAAATATGTTCACCTTCTGCACCCATGATCACCGCGATATGGCGGCCAAACCCATGAACTGCCCAGGGCACGTGCAGATTTTTAACCAAGGCCTGAAAAGCTACCGCGATCTGCCCATTCGCTTAGCCGAATTTACCACCCTCTTCCGCAACGAGGCCCACGGTGCCCTGCATGGATTAATGCGTGCACGTACCTTTGGCCAAGATGATGCCCATATCTTCTGTGAAGAAAGCCAAATCAACGAAGAAACGGCTAAGTTCATTACCATGTTGCGCGAAGTGTATTCCGACTTTGGTTTTAATGAGCTTGAGGTGAAGTTTTCTGACCGCCCTGAAAGCCGTGCTGGTTCCGATGAAACCTGGGATAAAGCAGAAAACGCACTAAAAGAAGCGGTGGAAAGCCTCGGTATGGAATACACCCTTAACCCAGGGGATGGCGCCTTCTACGGCCCTAAGCTGGAATTTATTTTGAAGGATGCCATTGGCCGTGAATGGCAGTGTGGCACCTTGCAAGTGGATTTCGTGCTACCGGAACGCTTAGATGCCGAATATGTGGCAGCGGATGGTTCCCGCCAACGCCCGGTGATGTTACACCGTGCTGTGCTAGGTTCCTTGGAGCGTTTCTTAGGGATTGTGATTGAATCCACCGCCGGACACCTGCCTCTGTGGTTATCTCCGCAGCCGGTGGCAGTGTGCACCATCACCAGCGCCGTGGATGAGTATGCGAAATCCATTAGCGCTCAGCTCACGGAAGCCGGCATTTACCACGAGCTAGATCTGCGCAACGAAAAAATCGGCTATAAGGTGCGTGAGCACTCTAGCCAAAAAACGCCCATCATTTTTGTGATTGGCGAGAAAGAAGCTGCCGAAAACCAAGTGGCCATTCGTCGCTTAGGTAGCCGTGAAACCACGGTAAAACCCTTTAGCGAGGTGCTAGAGGAGCTAAAAGCAGCCACCACAATGCCAATTTAGGGGCGCTTCATGTTTCGCAAAAACGAACAGCAAGCCAAAGGCTTTAGCCAACCCCTAACACAGGCCTTAGAGGCCATTCGCTGGAATTCGGATGGCCTAGTGCCCGTTATCGCCCAGCAGCATGACACCAAAGAGGTGCTCATGCTCGCTTGGATGAACAAAGCAGCCTTAGAAGAAACCTTGCGCCATGGCCGCATGTGTTATTGGTCCCGCTCGCGGCAAGCCCTATGGCGTAAGGGTGAATCCTCAGGCCAAGAGCAGTGGCTTCGGCAGCTGAGCATT
>CALEAR010000137.1 GCA_937943665.1 uncultured Alcanivoracaceae bacterium | reverse complement strand
GTTTCTAGCAAATCCAATGCAATACGTGCGGGCTTTTCAATGCTGTAGCTATCCACTTTAGGAACAGCACTATCAAACTCTAAGCGCACCTCTACTTGATTACCCTTAAGTGAGCTGTATTCCACATTCTTAAGTGTTGCAGCTGTTGCTAGCGTTCCCATAAAGAGGCTTAACAGCCCTATAAACAATCCCGCAAGCCACTGGCGAGTCATGTTAGTTACATGCTTGTTATTCATCACGGCTATCCCCAGCAATTTATTCCGAAAGTGAAAGTGAAGTTGGGCGTTCTACCCAGTTATCTTTTCCATCTGGCACAATTTCTACAATTTCGATCCGCGCTTCATTGATACTCAATACGCGTCCAAAATTGCGGCCAATATATGACCCAACACGCACGCGACTTAGCTCGCCACTTGGATCCTCCACTAAAGCCTCTAGTTGTTCATCCGCACCATGAATGGTGCCCTTCATGCGCAAGCTGTTAAGGCTAAAGCCTTCTAAATATTCTTTCGCTCGATCTAGATCTGGCTGCACCGCTTTTGCATGCTCTGTTTTCTTAGCGGATTCATCCACAGGCACAGAAAACGGCGGACGCAAATGATGCGCATCATACTTGTAAGTGGCAATGGATTTAAACTCAGGAGGTGGTTTAATGGAACCCCGCGGCTTATTAATGATCTCTTGAATAGATTGTTCTAAATCCCTATCGTCACCACCGCCACAGGCCGCCATCATCGCCGACAGGCCCATGATAACTGTTGAATAAAGTACCTTTTTCATGTTGATTGCCCCTTAGCGCTGCGCCTCTGAGTTATTACCACGCGCAGAGTAACGATAGGTTTTAGCGGTTACATCCATTTGCAGCATATCCACATCACCGTCGGCTTTATCATTTTTCGACACAGGACGAACGTGAAAATCATGCAGAGTTACAATTCGTGGCAAGGCAGCCACGCCGCTAACAAAAGAACCTATACCGTGATACTCGCCCTTAAGACTCATCTTAATTGGCAATTCAGCATAGAACTCCTTTTCCACTTCTTTATCCAACTGAATTTTATCGAACTCTAAGCCACTACCAATACCCGTATGGGAAATATCTTCGAGCAACCCTGGCACCTCAGTTTCTTGCGGCAATTGCTGCAATAAAGAGCCGAAGGTTTCCTCCATATCGGCCAGCTGTTTACGATAATCTTCAAGATGATAAGCGCGGAACGCCTTACGCTCCAGCTCTTGCATAAGGCTTTCTTCTTTGTGCTGAGATTGTTCTAGCTGCGCGTTTAAATCCGTGATACTCAAGAAATACCCCAACACCACAGCCACCACAAATACCACCGCAGCTGCTAAGGCTTTAGCAAACGTGGGCCAAGAACCCACGTTTTCCATATCCAAGCCTTGCAGTTTCTCAAAGAGCTCCTGCACATCAAGATCTTTTAATTCCGATAATTTCATTCTTCGTCCTCCTCTTCACCAGGAGACTCTTGCTTCACGCTCAATACAAAGGCTCTGCGGCCGTCATCCAAGGTGGAAACACTGGACAAGGTTGGCCGGCCAAACCAAGGAGAGGAGGTCATATTACGCATTAGCGCTGAAATATAGTTGTTAGTTTCCGCCACCCCTTGGATAGTGAAGGTTTCACCCGTGCGCTTCACATCGGTGAAATGAACACCTTTGGGCAAAATTCTCACCAGCTCATCAAAAACATACACCACGGAGGGACGATTCCCCTGAAGCTCCTGAATCACCCGCATACGCTCAATGAGCTCATTGCGACGCTCTTCAATATCTTTAATTTCAGCGATTTTTTTATCGAGACCTGAAATAGCCGTTTGAATAGTGCTATTGCGTGCGTTTTGGGTATCTATGCGGCCCTGCACCATGCCTTGCCATACCCACCACACTAAACCGCCTAATAACAACGCCATGAACAATAGCGCATAAAATTCCTGTTGCCGTTTTGCGCGACGCTCCTCACGCCAGGGCAATAAGTTGATTTGAGTCACTGTGCTCATTCGTCAAAGCTCCTTAGCGCAAGCCCACAAGCAACCATTAGCGCTGGCGCATCATTTGCAATGCTTGCTGCACTTACCTTGCTAGCAAGTGTCATATCAATGAAAGGATTGGCTAAACTAGTGCTGATACCCATGTGTTCTTCCACGAGCTCAGGCAGGCCGCTAATCGACGACGTCCCCCCCGCTAACACAATGTGTCCCACTTCATTAAATTGCGCGGTGCTGAAGAAAAACTGCAAAGAACGGCTTATTTGTTGCAATACCGCATCCTTAAATGGCCCTAGCACCTCACTTTCATAATCATCTGGCAATTCACCAGTTTTCTTTGCCATTCCGGCTTCTTGCTGAGTTAAACCGTAACGACGTTGAATCTCCTCGGTGAGCTGCTTACCACCGAAGTTAGAATCGCGACTATAAATAACACGCCCTTCATGAATCACATGCAATGTGGCAATTGAAGAGCCAAAATCGAACAGTGCAACGGCGTCGTGCTCTGTCACATTAGGGAGCTGCGGCTCAATGAGCTTAAATGAACGCTCAATGGCATAAGCCTCCACATCCACTGCAGCGGTTTTCAGGCCAGCCACTTCTAAACAATCCACGCGCAGCTGTACATTTTCCGTACGGCAAGCCACAAGCAGCAACTTAACGCGATTAGGATTACCCTCCACTGGACCTAATACGCAAAAATCCATGCGCACTTCATCCACGGGATAGGTGATATGCTGAGTGGCTTCAAGCGCCAGCTGATCTTCCATTTGATCTTCTGTGAGATCTGCATCCATCTCAATAATTTTGGTGATGGCTTCAGCCCCCGTCACTGCCACGGCACCCACTTTAATGCCAGGCTTTACCCGCGCCACAAGGCGCCCCAAGGCATCCCCCACGGCTTCCACATCAGCGATAAGGTTATCCACCACAGCATTTGGCGGGAGAGGCTCCACCCCGTAGGTATTGACCCTATATTTATCCCCAGCTTTAGAAAGTTCTAGCAGTTTTACTGCTGTGGTGCTGATATCAATGCCCAACATTCGTTGGCTTTTTTTTCTGAAAAACGGCAGCACTTGTTTCGCCCCATTAAAATTAACGTTCGTTAAGTTCTTATAAAGAGCATAACAGGTTACACTCTACTCATGCTGAAATACTTTAGCGGTCAGTAATATCAGAACGCTTATTAGAGCACAACTGGAATTCCTGCGTATAATGACGCATTTCACAAGAGCATGCCCCCAAGTGGGGCTTATTTCTTACATGCACCTTGCGGTTTGAGAACTATGTTGCAAAAATTTCGCTGGCTTAAAATACCTTTCACACTACTTCTTTTAGGATCATCTTTATTGCTCATGATCCTATCCGCAAGCTACTTGTACTTAGGACCCAGCTTACCTGTTGCCTCTGAATTAAAATCCGTAAGTTTACAGACTCCACTACGAATTTATAGTGAAGACGGCGTTTTAATTGGAGAATTTGGTGAGCAACGCCGCATCCCAGTAACGTTTGAAGACATCCCGCCCGTTTACATTCAAGCGTTACTGGCCGCTGAAGACGATGGCTTCTTTCACCACAAGGGCGTGGAGTTTAAAAGCTTAGCCCGTGCCTTTGTGGAACTTTTGCGCTATCGCCAAATTCGTTCCGGTGGTTCCACTATTACCATGCAAGTGGCGCGCAACTTTTTCCTTAGTCGAGATCAAACCTTCCTGCGAAAATTTAACGAGATCATCCTCGCCATGCAGATCGAAAGCGTGCTTTCAAAAGAAGAAATTCTCACCTTATATGTGAATAAAATTTACCTAGGCCACCGCGCTTACGGCATTGCCGCTGCTGCACAAGTGTATTACGGCAAATCTTTAGAGGATCTCACCCTAACAGAAGCGGCCATGCTAGCGGGCCTGCCTAAAGCCCCCTCCGCCTACAACCCCATTAGCAACCCCGAACGCGCCACCCAGCGCCGCAATTGGATTTTAGGTCGTATGGCTCAGCTTGGCTATATTTCTGAAGAGCAACTGCTCGCCGCACGTAAAGAAGAGGACACCGCTAAACCGCAAAAAAGCCAGGTGGCCACGGGGGGCGAATACATGGCTGAAATGGCCCGCCAGTTTGTGGTGAGTCAATACGGTGAAGAGGCCTACACCCTAGGGCTTCATGTGTACACCACCATGGATAGTAAAGTTCAAGCAGCCGCCCAAGAAAGCCTACAACTGCAACTGCATGATTATGATGAACGCCACGGTTGGCGAGGCGCCATTGACCAACTCAACATCAGTGATCTTCCCGATCCCGCCACCTTGCCTAGCCACGAACAAACCATTGAAGCCATGGCTGAAGAGGACTTACAAGAAGACACCACCGCAGTGGCCGATGCCACTGCAGCACGCCAAGCATGGCAAGAAACATTAAAACACCTACGACCCGTGAGCAACTTGGAACCCGTGGTGGTAACTAGTGTGGAAGCTCAAACGGTGGAGGTGGTATTTCGCCAGGGCACACGTAGCCACATTGCTTGGGATAATCTACGTTGGGCCCGCCCTAAACGCGGGCTTAATGCCTTAGGGCCCGCCCCTTCAAAGGCCGGTGACATTGTGAGCCCAGGAGATGTGATTTACGTTCGCCCCTTATTAAACCAAGAGGACAACACCACGCAGTGGCGCCTAGCACAAATCCCTGAGGCTCAAGGCGCTTTGGTGGCAGTGGAACCCGCCACAGGCAATATTAAAGCCGTTCAAGGTGGTTATAGCTTCTCTCTCTCCAAGTATAACCGTGCACTACAAGCAGAACGCCAACCTGGCTCCGCTTTTAAACCCTTTATCTATAGCAGCGCCATGAAGCACGGCGTTACTCCGGGCACCATAGTGAACGATGCGCCATTAGTGTTTCAATCTGAAGGGTCGGACCTTGCTTGGCGCCCCACTGGTGATTCCAAACAGTTTTATGGCCCCACTCGCGTACGCGAAGCCTTGTACCGCTCCTTAAACCTTGTATCCATTCGATTATTACTACAAACAGGCATTGATAACACTTTAAGGGATCTATCGGACTTTGGTTTCCGCACTGAGCGCTTCCCCCGAGAGCTCGCCTTGGCCTTAGGAAGTGGTTCAGTAACACCATTGGAAATGGCCATGGGCTATAGCGTTTTCGCTAATGGTGGCTTTTATATCCCCCCACAGTACGTGGAGGAAATTCGCAATAATGACAATGAGTTACTTTGGCAAAAGCCTGTTTTACTCTTTTGCGATGACGAAGAAGATTGCGAAGAAAAAGAAAAGGATGCCTACGGCACTCTGCTGGCCGATAACGTGATTAAAGACCTTAAAGAAGCTGATCTGCTGCCCACCGTAAAACCCGTTTTACGCAGCATAGATGAACGCAACGCTTGGCTAATGGATTCCATGCTCAAAGATGTGATTAAGCGTGGTACCGGCCGCAGCGCCTTATCCTTAGAAAGAGACGATATTGCCGGCAAAACCGGCTCCACTAATAAGCACGTGGATGCTTGGTTTGTGGGCTATGCTCCCGCCTTATCCACCGCTGTTTGGGTGGGTTTTGATAACCCTAGCAGCCTCGGTTTTAACGAGTACGGTGGCCGCCTCGCACTACCCGCATGGATCCATTTCATGGGTAAAGCGCTTAAAGATGTGCCAGTTACCCAACTGCCCCGCCCCTCGGGCATTAGCACAGTACGCATTAACCCTGATACCGGATTGCGTACTCGTGCGGGGAGTGCAAATAGTATTTACGAACACTTCCCCAGCGAGCTTATACCCGAATTTGAAGAAGAAGAGTATATCGATCCCTATGGTGGTAACGAGGCACAACAATCTCTAGATGAGCTCTTCTAACCCATAAAAAAACGCCCCAAGCTTTCTAAGATTGGGGCGTTTTTATCAAGTTCGCGCATCATTAACGCTTTAAACGGGCTTCCTCAGGAAAAATATCATCCAGCGTATTCAAAGGGTAATGAGAGGGGTAACCTTTTCGAGCCACGCCACTTTCCACAGCCGCTTTAGCCACCGCTGAAGACACAGCACCAAGTAAGCGAGGGTCGTTGGGCTTAGGAATAATATAGTTAGGCCCAAACTCCAGCACTTCGCCCTCATAAGCCCGGCTTACGCTGTCGGGCACATCCTGTCGCGCAATTTCAGCGATGGCATGCACCGCTGCAATTTTCATTTCTTCATTGATAGCTGTGGCACGCACATCCAATGCACCCCGGAAAATAAAGGGGAAGCACAGGACGTTATTCACTTGGTTAGGATAATCCGAACGACCCGTAGCCATTACCAAATCATCACGCACTGTGTGTGCCAACTCAGGACGAATTTCAGGATCGGGGTTGGCTAAAGCAAAAATAATGGGGTTTGGCGCCATGCTTGCCACCATTTCGGGGGTAAGCATATCGGGACCAGACACACCAATAAACACATCGGCTCCTTCCATGGCATCTTCTAAGGTACGCTTATCCGTTTCCACAGCAAAGGCCGCTTTGTATTGGTTTAGATCATCACGGCGGCTATGGATCACACCTTTGCGATCGAGCATATAAATGTTTTGCTTCTGCACACCCATCTCGATCATTAATTTAGTGGTGGCCACCCCAGCAGCACCGGCGCCTAAACAAACCACTTTAATATCTTCGATTTTTTTATCACTGAGCTTTAACGCATTGAGCAAACCCGCACAGGCCACAATGGCGGTACCATGTTGGTCATCGTGGAACACAGGAATATCGCACTGTTCCTTTAAAATACGCTCAATTTCAAAGCATTCAGGCGCTTTAATATCCTCTAGGTTAATACCACCAAAGGTTTTATGAATGCGGGTCACTGTATCGATGAAGGCTTGGGAATCTTCAGCTTCCACCTCAATATCGAACACATCAATACCGGCAAAGCGTTTAAATAAAACCCCTTTACCTTCCATCACAGGCTTAGATGCTAAGGCGCCTAAATCACCCAAACCAAGGATGGAGGTGCCATCACTGATCACCGCCACAAGGTTGCCTTTTGAGGTGTAACGATAGGCCAGCTCTGGTTCGCGAGCGATTTCACGCACAGGCTCCGCCACACCGGGGCTATAAGCTAAGGTTAAATCGGCACCGGTCTCGGTGGCCTTAGTTATCTCGACACTGATCTTCCCTGGGCGCGGGTGAGCATGATAGTCGAGAGCCGCCTGTTTGAAATCTTCGGACATGACGCACTCCACTGGAATCGTTAATCATTACTACGAGCCACCAAATGGCTCATTAGGTTCTAGGAATTTTTTGGCTTAATTGCCACTAGCGCGAAACAGATAAGCTTAGCGCCAAAAAGAATTTCTATGATACTAAAACACAAAAAGCACCCGCTAGGGTGCTTTTCGCGTGACAACACATCGGCGAAAATCAGCCCTTTTTGCGGGAACTAATTACACCAAAACGTTGTTTAAACTTGTCGATCTGACCGCCAGAATCGGCTACTTTCTGCGTACCTGTATAAAACGGGTGACACTTAGAGCAAACATCAACAAGGAAGTCTTCGCAACGTGTGGATGCGGACTTCATGACATTACCGCAGCTGCAGGTAATGGTTACTTTCTGGTATTCTGGATGAATTTCTGCTTTCATGGCTCGCTCCTTACGGCATCGCTAACCCGAACCAACCAACTGACTAGCAGCGGAGCTAGAGCACAGTCGGGCACCATACCTATGGCATAACCGGGCAAAACGGGAACGCGAATAATACCAGTTCCTTAATTTTAAGCAAGCATTATTCAATTAAAGGACACTCTATGGCGCAGGTTTTAAAAGTTGCCGTCCCCGTGCCACTGCGGCAGCTCTTTGATTACCTCCCTCAGGGCCAGGGGCTTCCCCCGGTGGGAAGCCGCTGCGAAGTAATGTTTGGGCGGCGGCGTTTAATTGGCATTGTGTGGGAACATGGCCAGCCGCAAGTGCCTTTAGCCTCAATCAAGCCGGTGATTCGCCAAATTGATACAGCCCCCTTATTGCCACCGGACTTACTCACTCTTTGTCGTAAAGCTGCAGCTTACTATCATCACCCCATTGGGGAGGTGCTTGCCACAGCCTTACCCGCTAGCCTGCGTAAAGGAGAAAGCGCCACCCTGCGGGGTGAACTCATTTGGCGACTAACTCACAAGGGGCAGCATGCGGATCCAGCGCATTTAGCACGGGCGCCACGACAACAAGAAGCCTTACAGTGCCTGCAACAGCACCCCAATGGCCTCAGCCGCCTCGCCCTCACCGCATTTGATATTCGCACCCAAGCCTTGAATGCCCTAGAAAAAAAAGGTTGGGTGGAGCAAGTGGAACAACTCCCCGCACAAAGTCACTGGCACCACACATCTCCCCTTGGGGAAGCACCGCTGGTGGCAAATGCCGAGCAAGCAGTGGCCATTAATGCCATTAATCAAGCACGCAGCTTTACGCCTTTTTTGCTCGATGGCATCACGGGCAGCGGCAAAACAGAGGTTTACTTACAAGCCATTGAAACACGCCTAAAAGAGCAGCAACAGGTATTGGTGCTGGTGCCTGAAATTGGGCTTACCCCACAAACCATTCAGCGTTTTAAGCAACGTTTTACCGTGCCCATTCATGTGCTCCACTCAGGCCTCACGGATAAAGAACGCTTACACGCATGGCAAATGGCCGCGGAAGGGCACGCCGCTATTATTATTGGCACCCGCTCTGCCATTTTCACTCCCATGAAAAGCCTAGGCCTTGTGGTGGTGGATGAAGCCCATGACGCTTCTTTTAAACAACAGGATGGTTTCCGTTACTCAGCAAGAGATCTGGCCATTTGGCGCGCCCAGCTATTGGATATTCCCGTGGTACTAGGCACCGCCACCCCCACTTTAGAAAACCTCCATAGCGCCCAGCTTGGCCGTTTCACGCATCTGCCACTACGGCAACGCACGGGAGAGGCGCAACCGCCCAGCATTCATATTGAAGATTGCAGCCAGTTAGACCCACTCACACCACTGAGTGATAACAGCCTAACAGCACTGCAACACACCCTAGAGCAAGGGCGACAAGCACTAGTATTTATTAACCGAAGGGGGTATGCGCCCCTGCTGCTGTGCGGTGATTGCGGTTGGCAATCCGAATGCCCCCACTGCGATGCCCATATGACCTGGCACCGGGTGGCAAACCAGCTACGGTGCCACCATTGTGATACCCAAAGACCCATTCCACAGCGTTGCCCACAATGCGGCTCCCATCATTTATTAGACCGCGGCGCTGGTACGGAAAAACTTGATCAATTATTACAGGCCCGCTTCCCTGATTATCCAATTATTCGCATCGATCGAGATACCACAAGACGCAAAGGAAGCCTTTCTAAGCAACTTGCCACCGTGCATCAGGGCGAGCCTTGTATCCTCGTGGGCACCCAAATGTTGGCTAAAGGCCACCATTTCAGCAACCTTGATCTTGCTATTATGCTTGATGCCGATGCGGGCTTTATGAGCGCAGATTTTCGTGGCCCAGAACAAGCTGCTCAGCTTATCCTACAGGTGGCTGGGCGCACCGGCCGCCAACAGCACCCCGGCAGATTACTGGTGCAAACGCGGCAGCCCGATAACCCTCTGCTGCGCTTACTGTGCCAAGGGGATTACCATCGCTTCGCCGAGGAATTGATGAAAGAGCGCCAACAAGCGGGCCTTCCTCCTTTTGGCCACCTCGCTTTATTCCGCACTGAGTCCATTCAGCCCAACGATGCTCAACAACTGCTTGAAGCGGTGGCAGACCCCCTGTGGCAGCAGCAAGAAGTGCTTGTGCTTGGCCCTGCCCCTGCCCCCATGGAACGACGCCAAGGCCGTTATCGCGCCCAACTTCTGCTACTGGCTCCACAGCGTGGCATTTTGCACAAACATATCCCCTTCCTCTTGCAGCGGTTAGCCGAACACCCCTTGGCCAAACGCACCCGTTGGCACCTTGATGTTGACCCTGTGGATCTCACTTAACCCAAAGAACATTCAACATTTTCTGTGACTTTGCTTTATAATAATGCCCCTTAAACCTATTCACTTTAGCCCTACGAGCCCTATGAACGATCATTTTATTCAGCTGATTCAACAGGCAGTTTCTCAGTTACGCCAAGAGGGTGTGCTACCCGAAACCCCGCAACCACCCATTAAGCTTGAGCGCACCCGCGACGCAAGCCATGGTGATTTTGCCTCTAACATTGCTTTAATGTTGGCAAAACCCGCTGGCATGCCACCCCGAGAGTTGGCTAATAAAATTGTGGCGGCACTTCCTCAAAGTGAGCAAGTGGCCAAGGTAGAAATTGCAGGCCCTGGGTTCATAAACTTTTTCCAAAGCGATGACGTGTTACTCCAAGCACTAGAGGCCATGCATAACACTGAGAAGCTAGGAGTAAAAGCGCCCGAGGCCCCCCAAACTGTGGTGGTGCATTACTCCTCTCCCAACCTCGCTCAAGAAATGCATGTGGGCCATTTACGCTCCACTATTATTGGTGATGCAGTGGCTCGTACCTTGGAGTTTTTAGGCCACAAGGTGATCCGCCAAAATCACGTGGGCGATTGGGGCACACAATTTGGTATGCTGCTTGCGTTTTTAGAGAGCCGTCCCGAGGGCAGCAGTATCAGCGATCAGCTTTCTGATTTAGAAGAGTTTTATCGCCAAGCCAAGCAGCGTTTTGATGAAGATGAGGCCTTTGCTAAACGCTCCCGTGATTTGGTGGTAGCGCTGCAATCAGGGGATCAGCACTGTTTAACGCTCTGGGAGCAATTTAACCAGGTATCCCTGCAGCATTGCTTTGATATCTACAAACGCCTTAATGTGAGCCTAGCACCTGAGCACGTTCGAGGGGAAAGCGCCTACAACCCTGATTTACCTACTGTGGTAAAGGCTTTAGAAGAAAAGGGGCTCATCACAGAAAGCGAGGGTGCTAAGTGTGTTTTCTTAGAAGGCTTTGAAACAAAAGATGGCACCCCTTTGCCTGTGATTGTGCAAAAGGCCGATGGCGGCTACCTTTACGCCACCAGCGATCTAGCTGCCTTACGCTACCGCCATCAAACCCTTAAAGCTGATCGTTTACTCTACTTTGTGGATCAACGCCAAGGATTGCATTTCGAACAGGTGTTCACGGTGGCACGCCTCGCTGGCTTTGTGGGCGAATCCACCGAGCTTGCCCACATGGGCTTCGGTACCATGAACGGCGAAGATGGGCGCCCCTTTAAAACCCGCACCGGCGGCACTGTAAAACTCGTGGATTTACTGAACGAGGCTGTGGAAAGAGCCTTTGCCCTAGTGAAAGAAAAAAATCCTGAGCTACCCGAAGAAGAACTGCGCAACATTGCACAAACCGTGGGTATTAGCGCAGTGAAATATGCGGATCTCAGCAAAAACCGCACCAGTGATTACATTTTTAATTTTAATCAAATGCTGAGTTTCGATGGCAACACAGCCCCTTACTTACTCTATGCTTACACGCGGGTGGCAAGTATCTTCCGTCGTGCGGGCTTATCTCCCTCCGAGGTTCAGGGCAATTTCACCCTGCAAGCCTCCCAGGAAATCCAATTGGCACAGCACCTAGTTACCTTCCAAGAAACGTTGGAACAGGTGGCAGATAAAGGGTTACCCAACTTACTTTGCCTTTACTTGTATGAATTAGCGGGTTTATTTTCGAGCTTTTATGAACATTGCCCCATTTTAAAGCTCGAAGACGAAGCACAGAAAAATAGCCGATTGATGCTTGCCGCCTTAACGGCTAAAACCTTACAAACGGGCCTCGGTTTGCTCGGCATTAACACATTAGAACGGATGTAACATGGCACGTAAAACTGCTCCAAAACGTGGCGCCTCGCCCAAACGCTCACCCAAGCCGCAACAAAATCAGCTGCGGTGGCCCTCTTTTATTCTTGGGGTGGTCATGGGGGTGGTAGGCTCAAGCTTAGTGTTTCTCGCCATTAAACAATCAGAAACACCAGAACCTGTTGCGGATGAAGTGGCTCAGGAGGAGCCCGCTACCCAAGAAGAAGGGGACAGCCCTTACTTTGATTTCTATGCCGTATTGCCGGATATGGAAGTGGTGGTGCCCACAGAGGATATGCCCAGCACTAAAAAACCAAGCCAACCTGCCACTGCTCCTAAGCCCTCAAAAATTGAAAACGCCAAACCCGTGCAAGAAAAACCACGCACACCAGAGGAAGCGGCAAAGCCTAAGCCTCAAGCGGGCGAATACATGTTACAGGCGGGCAGCTT
>CALEAR010000136.1 GCA_937943665.1 uncultured Alcanivoracaceae bacterium | reverse complement strand
CGTCCCAGCACAATAGCCGCCATCAGTGCAATAAAGGGCGGGAAAGAAATCAACCGCTTGGCCACTTCAGACCATCGAAACTTTTGCCCAGAATATACCGCTGTGACCACAGCTCCCATTACGGTGAGCATTAAGAAGGAACCAAACTGATCCGTAATCACCGCAATGGCAAGGCCTGTTTTACCCATCAAGGCCTCCACTAGGGGGTAACCCACAAAGGCCGTATTCCCTAGCCCTGCGGTGAGCACCATGCAACCCACCAACCCCTTAGACCAGTTTAACCAAGCACCCACCAACGCCATAAGGAGCCAGGCACCAAAAAATACCAACCACATGCTCACCCCAGGGAGTACTAGCTCCCAACTTGGCTCCAATTTCACAATTTGGCCCATCACCAAAGCTGGCAGAGCCATATACACCACCCACCAGTTTAAGGATTGTGATAATCCATCGGGGTGCTTCACACGGGCAGTGATCATGCCCGCTGCCACACAGAAAACAATAATGGCTAACGCATTCACGGGAATCTCCCATAACAAAAAGCAAGAATCGTATTGTAGGCCTGCCACCTTAACCGGCGCAAAGCTTTTCAAAGTGGCACAGCGCAAAAGACATAGGCAGAATAGAGCCTCTTCCTTTCCTAAACCTTAACGAATGAGGCCCCATGAGCAACAAAGATTACAGTGCTTACACCCCTATGATTCAACAATACTTAAGGTTGAAGGCGGATCATCCCCATCAACTGATGTTTTACCGCATGGGTGATTTTTATGAACTGTTTTTCGATGATGCAGAAAAGGCGGCTGAATTATTAGATATTACCCTCACGGCACGAGGTAAGGGTACAGAGCACCCCGTGCCCATGGCTGGCATTCCCTATCACGCTGCGGAAAACTACATTAGCCGCTTAATTAAACTTGGGGAATCCGTGGTAATTTGTGAGCAAATAGGCGATCCAAACGGTAAAGGTCCCATGGAGCGCAAGGTGGTGCGCATTGTTACCCCCGGCACCGTTACCGATGAAGCGTTTCTGGAAGAAAGAAAAGATAGTCTATTGTGCACAGTGGTACGCGCAGCCCAAGGCTATGCCGCCGCCAGCCTTGATGTGGCCGCTGGCCGCTTAGTGGTAACTCAGGTGGCACATGATGAGGCCCTGTTCGCACTGATCGAACGCTGGCAGCCCGCTGAACTGCTTTACCCTGAGGATGCACAACTTCACCATAGTTTACTAAAACGCAAAGGGGCCCAAGCTCGCCCACCGTGGGAGTTTGATAGCGAAGCCGCTGAGCGCCAACTGTGTCAGCAGTTTGGCACCCATGATTTAGCCGGCTTTGGTGACCCAAGCCCAGCGGAAATTGCTGCAGCTGGAGGGTTATTACATTACGCCAAGGACACTCAACGCACCGCCTTACCCCATATTCGTGGCTTACAGCGGGAGCAACTTAGCGGCAATATTCAAATGGATGCCGCCACTCGGCGGAACCTAGAGCTCACGGAAACCCTGCAAGGGAAAACGCAACACAGCCTTGCTTGGGTACTTGATACCACCTGCACCGCCATGGGAGCACGCCTATTACGCCGTTGGCTACATCAGCCCTTGCGCGACCGTGCTGCGCTCACACAGCGTCAAGCCTTGGTGGCACGTTTTCAGCAGGATTATTTATTCGAAAGCCTCCGCCAAGTGCTAAAGCAGGTGGGCGACATGGAGCGTATTTTAGGTCGTGTGGCCTTAGGCAGTGCCCGGCCTCGGGATTTAGTACGTTTAAGGGATAGCCTAGAGGCCCTACCAGAGCTGCACCAACTCCTTGCCACTGAGGAAGATAACCTCGCGACACTGCGCAGCAGCATCACCCTATTCCCCAAACAACAGCAACTACTCGCACGTGCGCTAGTGGATAACCCACCCATGGTGATTCGTGATGGCGGTGTGATTGCCGAAGGTTATGATGCGGAGCTAGATGAGCTGCGCAATATTAGCGAAAAAGTGGGCGATATTTTGCTGGATATTGAAACCCGTGAGCGCGAGCGCACCGGCCTGAGCACCCTTAAGGTGAAATATAACCGAGTGCATGGCTACTTCATTGAGCTTTCCCGCCGTGAAGCAGAGCAGGCCCCAGCGGATTATGTGCGCCGTCAAACTATGAAAAACACGGAACGTTTCATTACTCCCGAGCTGAAAGAATTTGAAGACAAGGCCCTTTCAGCAAGCGCCAAAGCATTGGCCTTAGAAAAGCGCCTTTATGAGGAACTCATTGCCACGCTTCAAGCCCATATTGCTCCACTGCAAGATACCGCACAGGTGGTGGCAGAAATGGATGTGCTCGCCTGCTTTGCCGAACGCGGCTTGAGCCTAAACTATTGCCTGCCCGAACTGGTGGAAACCCCCATGCTCCACATTGAGGAGGGCCGCCACCCCGTGGTGGAACAGGTGCTAGAGGACCCCTTTGTGCCCAACAATGTGACCCTCAACAGAGAGCACTCCATGCTCATTATCACAGGGCCAAACATGGGCGGTAAATCCACCTACATGCGCCAAGTGGCCCTGATCACTTTACTGGCGCATATTGGCTGCGGTGTACCGGCAAGCCGTGCACAAATTGGCCCCATTGATCGTATTTTTACCCGCATTGGCTCCTCCGATGATCTTGCTGGAGGCCGCTCCACCTTTATGGTGGAAATGGCAGAAACCGCCAATATTTTAAACCATGCCACCGAAAACAGCCTAGTGCTCTTGGATGAAATCGGCCGAGGCACCAGCACTTTTGATGGTTTATCGTTGGCGTGGGCGGCAGCTCATCACTTAGCCACTAACATTAAAGCCTTCACCCTATTTGCCACCCATTATTTCGAACTAACACAGCTCGCTGAAGAGCTCAAAGGCGTAGGCAATGCGCACCTTTCCGCCACTGAGCATGAAAAACGCATTGTATTCTTACATAAGGTGCAAGAGGGCCCAGCGAGCCGCAGCTACGGTTTACAGGTGGCCTCCTTGGCGGGGGTGCCACCGGAAGTGATACAACATGCCGAGGCCAAGCTTAAGGCCCTAGAGGGTGAAGCCCCCACAAACACGCCACCCCCCAGTGCCGCAGCGGCTCCTCCTGGCCCACAACAGGTGGATATGTTCTTGCAAGCGCCCTCACCCGTGGAGGAAGCCTTACGCCAAATTAACCCCGATGAGCTCACCCCCAAAGAAGCTTTATTACTTATTTATGATTTAAAACAAAAAAGCTAGTTTGCCACTTGGTGTGCCAATCGTTACACTAGGCGCGCTTAAAAGAAGCCCCAGCCGAGGATAAACGAATGACTTTCGTAGTAGGTGAAAACTGCATTAACTGCAAACACACAGACTGT
>CALEAR010000135.1 GCA_937943665.1 uncultured Alcanivoracaceae bacterium | reverse complement strand
AACCACACCGGAGAAGTGTGTGCCCAAGGGCTTTATCAAGGCCAAGCAGCTACTGCTAAGCTACCTAATGTACGCCACGCCATGGAGGAAGCCGCCAAGGAAGAAGAGGATCATTTGGCATGGTGCGAAGAACGTTTGCGTGAACTTGGCAGTGGCCCAAGCAAGCTCAACCCTATTTTTTATGCTCTTTCCTATGGTATAGGTGCCACCGCTG
The DNA here is from genome assembly GCA_937943665.1 of uncultured Alcanivoracaceae bacterium. Taxonomy (GTDB): domain Bacteria; phylum Pseudomonadota; class Gammaproteobacteria; order Pseudomonadales; family Alcanivoracaceae; genus CALEAR01. Next base: position 7,387 of record CALEAR010000135.1, on the reverse strand, counting down.
GGCTCATTGGCGATAAATGGAGTTTGGGCTTTGTGGCCGAAACAGAGCACCAAGTGGTGCGCCACCTTGATAGCCATTTAGCCCAAATTCCAGAAAGTGATGAACGCTCCCGCGCCATTTTGCTACAAATGCGAGAAGATGAGCTAAAGCATGCCACCACCGCTGAACAGGCGGGGGGCGCCACCCTCCCTTTACCCATTAAAGTGAGTATGACCTTAATGAGTAAGGTCATGACGTTTAGCACTTATCGCCTTTAAATAGTAAAGCCACCTAGGAACCATGCCCTAGGTGGCAAATCAGGCCTTCTTTCCTCTTTATATTAATCGCTTAATACCTCATAGCTGTGTGTAATTTCCACACCTGCCTTCGATAACATAATAGAAGCGGAGCAATACTTTTCTGCCGATAAATTCACCGCTCGCTTCACCATGTTTTCTTTTAACGCCTTCCCTTTCACCACAAAATGCAAATGGATTTTAGTAAATACCGCGGGCACCGCATCCGCACGCTCAGCCGTTAACTCACAACGGCAATCCTCCACCGCTTGGCAGGATTTTTTTAAAATACTCATCACATCAAAAGAAGCACAACCGCCCACACCCATTAATAACATTTCCATGGGACGTGGCCCCTGATTTTTCCCGCCATGATCCGCTGGACCATCCAATACCACGTTGTGCCCTGTGCCTGACTCTGCCAGAAACTTTACCTCACCCTGCCAACTCACTGTTGCACGCATAATGTTCTCCTTAGCTTAAAAGGTTTGTTATGAAATAAGAGCAAGCGATTACGCATCCACTCATAAAATAAATGTGGATTTTGTAGACTTGATATCAGACTTTGTTATTAAAATCGTTATAGTAACAGCCAGTTAAAGTAAACGATATGAATACCGTCCTTTATTTGACTTACATTTATTACTTCGCAAGCTAGCTATGCTAGTATGCGGGCGGTCCTTGTAGCACGCGCATTAAACAGGCAATATTTGTTCTCGTGTTTTTGTACTTAAGGTGTTAAACAGGTTATGTTTGATAAAACAAATAAAAATTCCGACGACATTGCAGCACTGCTAGCTCATTGTCATAAGCGTGTTTACCACCCAAAAAGTACCATCATATATGCGGGGGATACTTCAGATGCCCTGTACTACATCATCAAAGGTTCTGTTTCCGTGATCATCGAAGATGAAGACGGCCGCGAGATGGTGATGGCGTACCTTAACGCTGGGGATTTCGTTGGCGAAATGGGGTTATTTGAAGAAGAACCGAGCCGTACAGCTTGGGTGAAAACACGTACCGAATGTGAAATCGCCGAAGTCAGTTACGCAAAGTTCAGACAAATCACCGAAAGAGACCCCAAGCTCCTTTATACGGTGTTCGAGCAAATTGTGAGCCGTCTTCGCGCCACCACACAAAAAGTAGGTGATTTGGCTTTCTTAGATGTTACCGGTCGCGTGGCAGGCACTCTCATCGAATTGTGCAAGCAACCCGATGCCATGACACACCCTGATGGCATGCAAATCAAAATCACACGTCAAGAAATTGGGCGTATTGTGGGTTGCTCCCGTGAAATGGTAGGCCGAGTTCTCAAAAACTTAGAAGAACAGGGGCTTGTTTCCGTAAAAGGTAAAACCATGGTGGTGTATGGCACGCGCTAGCGGCCAACACCCCCCTCTGTTAAACACTCCAATACGCCTGCTCTATCACCTGCATCCATTGATCAGCTTGATCTCTATGGTGCTTTAGAAAAGCCCGATGCAAACGGTTTAAGTTGGCTCGGCAACGCACTGGATCCAACGGTTTACCGAATAACTTACAGCGATCAAAATCCAACAGAAAAACTTCTTCAGTGATGGGGTTAATCACAATATTACGTGGGTTAAGATCCACATGATAAAGCCCTGCACGATGAAAACGACGAATGGTGTGCCCCACAACTTGTAGTGCCACCACGGGCAGCTCATGAATAATATCCGCCAGCGGCACCACATCGGGCAAACGCTGAGTTAGCAAATCAGCGCGATACCAAACACCTTGGCGAACCACCTGGGCGGCCACCGGTGTGGGCACTGGCAAGCCCATAGCCCATAGCTTCGCCAATAGGTGCATTTCTCGCCAAGGCCGCGTACGGGCCAGGCCAAGCCACAGGTATTTATCTTTTAACCAACGCCCCACTAAGCCACCACGATGGTAATGGCGTAATACAAATTCCTGATGATGATGTTTCACAAAACAGCTAGTACCTCGGCCAGGCGCACCACCAAGCAATTGTCCTTGTTGCTCCCAATACTCTGGGTCAAACCAAGCAGCATCTATTTGCGAGGCAGTGGAGGCGTTATACAAAATACGGTAATCTGAGCCCTGTTTTATTTGGAAACGTAACATATATTTGCGTTCTCATTGGGCAATAAAAGTGGCTATCATAGCCTCGTTTAACGCCGCTTATTTATTCATCGGTATTAACGCCTACAACATGGCGTTGGCTGCGCGTTAAATTATATAAGCAACCACCACGTAAATAACAGGCCCTCGGCCTCACTAGGAAACAGGCTCCTTACCCATGAACATCGATTTCCCTGCTTTAAACCGTGTTAATGTTTTAGTCCTTGGCGATGTGATGCTAGATAGGTATTGGCACGGCAAGGTAAACCGCATTTCTCCAGAGGCTCCGGTGCCAGTGGTTAATGTGAGTGACACTGAGGACCGCTTAGGAGGGGCAGCCAATGTGGCTTTTAACATTATCCAGTTGGGCGCACAGGCCATGCTACACGGGCTCATTGGGGAAGATGAGAATGGCCAAGCACTGCTTTCCCTCGCCGAGCAATTGGGAATTCAGCATAAGCTCACACACACCTCCCTCGCACCCACCATTACAAAACTGCGTGTGCTTGGGGCCGCGCAACAACTAATGCGCATGGATTTTGAAGCCTCCTTTAAGGGGCTAGCCCACCAAGAATTGCTTCAGCAATTCACTGATTCTTTAACGCAAGTTCACGCCGTTATTATTTCTGATTACGCCAAAGGCACAGTGAGCCAAGTGCAAGATTTTATTCAGGCAGCTCGTGAGCACAATATTCCTGTGCTTGTGGATCCTAAAGGCACAAATTATGAGAAATACACTAACGCCACACTTATCACACCAAACCTTAGCGAATTTGAATCCGTGGTGGGGCCCTGTGCAAACGAAGAAGAAATAGTAAGCAAAGGCGAGGCGTTAAGAGCCCAGCTTAACCTGGATGCGCTGCTAATTACCCGCAGTGAAAAAGGCATGACCTTACTCGAAAAAGGAAAGCCCGCATTACACCTACCCACCCAAGCACGGGAAGTTTATGATGTTACCGGTGCGGGCGATACTGTGATCAGCACCCTAGCGCTGGGTATTGCCTCCAAGCATCACTTTAGCGATGCCGTACAACTCGCCAACCTCGCCGCCGGCATTGTGGTGGGCAAACGTGGTACAGCCACCACCAATTTGGCCGAGCTGTACGAGGCCGTCAATCAACAAAAACGTGGTTCTGCCGGTGTATTATCAGAAGCAGCCGCCATTGAGGCGATTAAAACAGCTCAGCAAAAAGGGGAAAAAGTGGTAATGACCAATGGCTGTTTTGATATTCTGCATGCAGGCCATGTGGCTTATCTCAATGAAGCCAAAAAGTTAGGGGATCGCCTTATTGTGGCTGTGAACAGCGATGCCTCTGTGAAGCGCTTAAAAGGTGAGGGTCGCCCCATTAATGCCGCCTCCGAACGCATGGCTGTATTAGCCGCCTTGGCGGCAGTGGATTGGGTGGTGGAATTCAGTGAAGACACGCCACAGCGATTAATCGAAGCACTCACCCCTAATGTACTGGTAAAGGGCGGAGATTACACTGTGGATCAAATTGCAGGAGCCGATCATGTATTAGCGCAAGGCGGCGAAGTGAAGGTGCTGCAATTTGTGGAGGGCATATCCACCACCGCCATTGTGAACCAAATCCGTTCTCAGTAGGAACATTACGTTAGGAGTTACCTATGCGAGTAAAACATCTCTTTTCTGTGTGGGCTTTATTGCTTTTCGCGGTACCAGCTTGGGCAGATAACATCTCCACCTTTGTGATTGAACCCACCCACACTCAAGTGCGTTTTCAATGGGATCACTTTGGCTTTTCCACCCCGGGTGCCAATTTTGATGAGGTGGAGGGTGAAATCATTATTAATGAAGCTCATCCCAATAAATCATCGGTATCCGTGGGTATTCCCGTGAAAAGCGTAAACACCCATGTGCCCGCTTTAGATGAACACTTACTCACAGACCGCACTTTCTTTCAACCTGAAGAACACCCTTACATCACCTATAAAAGTGTGAAAATTCGCAACTTAGATGTGGATGACAAAACCTTTGATCTAAAGGGTGAAATCACCATTAATGGCATCACCAAACCCGTTACATTGAATTCACGTATTACCAAGGTGGGGCCTCACCCCATGTGGAACAATACCCGTGCCATTGGCGTAGATGCCACCACCACCTTAAAGCGCTCCGATTTTAAAATGGATGCCCATGCTCCCTATGTCAGTGATGAGCTCAAGGTGAGCATCACCCTTGAAGCCATTGAAAAAGAAGGCTATCTCAAAGCATTAGAAAATGCTCAATAAGAAAACCCCCAAAAGCCAAGGCTTTTGGGGTTTCGCACCAACCAAGCAATATAATTACACTAATGTTTTAGCAAGCTTTTTCAGCCCACGTCGAATCCCTTGAGTTAATCCAAACCCAATCACTGGAGCAATGAAGGGCAATTTACCATCGAAATGAATACTGTAGTGCAACCGTGAGCCACGAGGGGTTTCAGAGAATCGCATAATGCCTATGTGATTTTTTAATGGGGTAAAGCCGGCACTAATGCGGTATTCAATTCTTTCATTGGGCTGATTGTAGGTAACAGTTTCCTCAAAGCTTGGCGCTAAGGGCAAGGATAATTTACGCACTGAGCCCACACCATTGGGCATATCATTGCCTTCACGAATCCTCTTGATTTTTGCCGGTGCAAAAATCACCGTTAGGTTTTCGTGATCTGAAAGATAGTTATAAAGTGTCTCCACAGAACAAGAGAACTCTTGAATAATATCCACCGCTGCCATTGTTATTCCTCAGAGTCAGCATAAAACAACCGACGGAGCTCCTCACCGGGTTCCTCCGCACGCATAAAAGCCTCTCCCACCAAAAAACCATGCACCTGATGCTCACGCATTTGCGCCACATCCTGAGGTGCCAAAATACCGCTTTCTGTCACTAAAAAACGATCCTCAGGCACAGAGGCCAACAGTTCCAAGGTGGTGTTTAAGGATACCTCAAAGGTATGCAGATCACGGTTGTTAATGCCAATGAGCGGAGCCTCTAGGGCCAAGGCACGCTGCAGCTCCTCTGCTGTATGCACTTCCACCAATACGGCCAAGCCTGCTGCTTTGGCCGTATCATACAATTGGGCCATTAAGGTATCGGAAAGCGCAGCCACAATCAGCAAAATAGCATCCGCTCCAATGGCGCGTGCCTCCCAAACCTGGTATTCATCAATGGTGAAATCCTTGCGTAACACAGGTAAAGCACAGGCGGTTTTCGCCGCTTGTAAATAAGCATCTGCACCTTGGAAAAAATCCACATCCGTTAGCACAGATAAAGCAGCCGCTCCACCTTGTTCATAACTTTGTGCAATAGCAGCCGGTTTGAAATCCTCTCGAATAATCCCCTTGGAAGGAGAGGCCTTCTTAATCTCAGCAATAACTGCAGGTTCACCCGCGGCCACCTTATTCTTAAGGGCACCGTAAAAGTCGCGAGGAGCTGCCGTGGCCAAGGCTTCGGCTTTCACTTGCGCTAAACTTTTCTTCGCTTTACGCTCTGCCACTTCCTCTTGCTTGCGCACTAAAATTCGATCGAGCACAGTGCCCGTTGTTTGCACAGTCATGTATTACCCTTTAATAAGTTGTTGTGTGTATTCCGCCACTTGTTCCATGCGTTGAGCGGCAGCACCGTTTTCAATAACCTCTCGCGCCCTGTTCACACCTTCGGGCAAGGTTGCCACAGCACCCGAAACATAAATGGCGGCACCAGCGTTTAAGGCGATCATATCCGCTGCTTTATGGGCATGTGGCCGCTTACGTTCACCGAATACATCACGAATCAGCGCCAATGATTCCAAGGGGTCTTTCACATCCAAGCCCACGAGAGAGGCAGAATCCACCCCCACCTCTTCAGGTGTAAGAAAGTAATCCTGCATCTCACCCGCTTTGTACTCCACCACTCGCGTGCGGGACGCCACACTGATTTCATCCAAACCATCCATGCCATGCACCACCATCACATGCTCCGCGCCTAAGCGCGCCAGTACCTGTGCTAAAGGCTTGCATAGCCGCTCTGAAAACACCCCCACCACTTGGCGCTTAACACCCGCGGGATTTGTCAGTGGACCCAAAATATTAAACAGTGTTCGCAAGCCCAATTCTGCACGAGGAAGAGCCGCATAACGCATGGCGCCATGGTGGTTAGGAGCAAACATAAAGCCCACACCTGCGTTTTCAATACTCAGGGCGATTTGCTCTGGAGTTAAATCAATGGCAATTCCTGCCGCCTCCAATAAATCTGCAGAGCCACTCTTGGAACTCACTGATCGCCCACCATGCTTGGCCACATGGGCGCCAGCAGCGGCCACCACAAAGGCAGAGGCGCTGGACACATTAAACAAGCTCGCTTCATCCCCACCCGTGCCCACAATATCCACTAAATGAGGCACATTTTTCACCGTTACGGGCACCATGAGCTCTCGCATCACTTCCACTGCACCGGTGATTTCATCGAGGGATTCACTCTTCATACGCAAGCCCATGAGAAATGCACCAATTTGTGCAGGGGTTGCTTCTCCAGTCATGATTTGCCGCATGACGCTTTGCATTTCATCGCGTTCTAAATCAATGTTGAGCACCACACGCGCCAATGCTTGTTTAATATCCATTACGTATCCTTCTTTTTTATCGCCTGCGTTATGCCTGTGCTTTGTTCTGGGGTTAACCCTCGCAACACCATATTCACCGCAGCGAATAAAGCGCGCCCCTTATTCAACGTTTCCTGCCATTCCATTTCAGGCACAGAATCCGCCACCACACCGGCGCCCGCTTGAATATATAAGCGCTGATCTTTTATGACCCCCGTGCGAATAGCAATGGCCTGATCCATGCCACCATTAAAGCCCATGTAACCAATGGCGCCGCCATAAATACCACGTTTCACTGGCTCCACTTGGTTAATCAGTTGCATGGCTTTGGGTTTGGGTGAGCCACTTAAAGTGCCTGCAGGCAAAGTAACGCCTAGCACATCCATCAGGTTGCAATCTTCGCGCAGACGACCAGAAACGTTCGATACC
>CALEAR010000134.1 GCA_937943665.1 uncultured Alcanivoracaceae bacterium | reverse complement strand
GATCTTTGCCGAAGGCGGCAAAGGCGCCAATGTGACTTTACCCTTTAAAGAAAGAGCCTATGCCATGTGCGAAGTGCGCACCGAAAGGGCCGAACAAGCCCAAGCAGTGAACACTCTATGGATGGAGAAAGGCATACTACACGGTGATAACACCGATGGTGCCGGCTTACTGGCAGATATGATTCGCAACCTCAACTGGAAACTCATCAACAAGCGCATTCTGGTGGTGGGTGCCGGCGGCGCCGTGCGCGGAGTGCTCGGCTGTTTACTCACCGCAGGCGCTGAAGAAGTAGTGATTACCAACCGCACCTATGAGCGCGCCCAAGGCTTAGCAGAACAATTTTCTCTTCGTGCAGTGGCCTTAGAAGACCTTCACCAAGAGGCGCCATTCCATATTATTATCAACGGCACCTCCGCAAGCCTTGCGGGTGAAGGCTTGGCACTACCGAGTTCACTGTTAGCAGAAAACGCCTGCTGCTACGATATGATGTATGGCGAAGAAACCCCCTTTATGCAGTGGGCTCAACGCCATGGTGCTCAGGTTTCTGATGGCTTAGGTATGTTAGTGCAACAAGCGGCAGAATCCTTCTACCGCTGGCATAACTGGCGCCCCGCCACTATGGCGGTGTTACAAAGCATGCGCCAACAGGTTTAAGTGCCCAAATACTGGTTTTTTAACGCCACATAATTGGCCGCTAAATAAGGTAAATAGGCCTTTTCCTCTGCGGTGAGCTCCCTCACAGCCACCGCAGGGCGGCCCAAATATAAGTAACCACTTTCCAATACCTTGCCTTGGGGCACTAATGACCCCGCCCCAACAATCACCTCACTGTGTACCTCAGCGCCATCCATAATGAGGCTTTGCATACCCACTAATACTCGATGATGAATAGTGGCTCCATGCACCGTTACCTGATGACCAATGGTTACATCATCCCCTATGGTGACTCCAAATCCCTCAGGGTGGTAAGCCGAAGCATGGGTAACGTGAATTACAGTATTATCTTGAATGCTACTGCGCTTACCCACCACAATACGCTGCATATCCCCACGCACCACGGCCCCAGGCCACACTGTACTATCCTCCCCTAAGGACACCTGCCCAATCAGCAATCCGCGTTGATGCACCCAACTGCCAGGTGCTAGCTGAGGGGTAAATTCGCCAAAAGTTTCAATATTCATGGGGTTTCCTTATGTTATTGGGTGATTTTAACGAATGCACTTGATAATCATGGGAAGCAACCCCCATATTGGTGTCATACTTTGGTGAACACCACCCACAATGAAGAGAGAAGTTATGTCTCAGAATCCGTTACTAGATTATCCTGATTTACCCGAGTTTTCTAAAATTACGCCTGAGCACGTTAAGCCCGCGGTGGAAGCCTTGGTGGCCTCTGGTCGCGAGCTCATTGCTCAACTTACCACCCAAAAACAACACACCTGGGAAACCTTGGTGGCCCCCTTAGATGAAGAAGATGATCGCCTCGAGCAAGCCTTTAGCCCTGTTAGCCATCTCAATGGTGTGGCCCAAACCCCTGAGCTACGCGAAGCTTATAACGCTTGTTTACCCCTTCTTTCTGAATACGGTACCGAGGTGGGCCAAAACCAAGCATTGTTTGAAGCGTTTCAACAAGTTTTGGCCAAGGAGGAAAACACCCTAACCCCTGCTCAGCGCAAGTATTTAGATAATACCCTGCGTAGCTTCCGTTTATCGGGCGTTGCCCTGCCAGAGGACAAAAAAGCCAAATTTATGGCCAACAGCAAGCGCCTTTCAGAATTAAGCTCGCAGTTTTCTAACCATGTATTAGATGCCACTCAAGCATGGGAAAAGCATATTACTGATGCCAACGAACTCGAGGGCATGCCCGATGTGGCTTTAGCAGGTGCACGCGATAAAGCCGCAGAAAAGGGACTTGAAGGTTGGTTGCTCACCTTGGATTTCCCCTGCTATTTGGCCGTGATGAGCCATGTGAAAAACCGTGCCCTGCGTGAAGAGATGTACCATGCCTTCACCACTCGTGCCTCTGATCAAGGCCCCCATGCAGGCCAATTTGATAACAGCGCCATCATGGATGAAATCCTTGCTCTGCGCCAAGAGCAGGCACAGCTGTTAGGGTTTAATAATTATGCTGAGCTTTCACTTGCCACCAAAATGGCAGAAACCCCAGATCAGGTGATGCAGTTTTTGCGCGACCTTGCGGCAAAAGCCAAACCCCAAGCTGAAAAGGAATTTGCCGAGCTAGAAGCCTTTGCCCGCAGCCAAGGGGCTGAGCCGTTAGCGCCATGGGATGTGAGTTTTTGGAGCGAACGTTTGCGTGAAAGCCGTTATGATCTTTCCGAGGAGGCCTTGCGCCCTTGGTTCCCCGCCGAAAAGGTAATTCAAGGCATGTTCACCTTGGTGGAGCGCTTGTTTGGCATCACCATTCGTGAAACCTCCGGCGTGGATGTGTGGCATCCGCAGGTAACCTACTACCAAATTTATGATGAAAACGAACAACTCCTTGCTGGGTTTTATTTAGATATGTATGCCCGTACCGGCAAGCGCGGTGGGGCCTGGATGGCAGATTGCCGCGTTAGGCGCAAACGTTTAGATGGCTCTCTGCAGCTACCTGTGGCTTTCCTTACTTGTAACTTTGCTCCACCAGCAGGCGGCAAACCCGGCCTACTCACCCACGATGAGGTGGTAACGCTGTTCCACGAATTTGGCCATGGCCTGCATCATATGCTCACTGAACAAGAGGTACCTGGGGTTTCAGGCATTAACGGTGTGCCATGGGATGCGGTGGAGCTGCCAAGCCAGTTTTTAGAAAACTGGTGCTGGACGCCAGAGGGTCTTGCGGAAATTTCTGGCCACTACGAAACCGGTAACCCCTTACCACAGGCCATGCTAGAGAAAATGCTCGCCGCTAAAAACTTCCAAAAGGGTATGTTTTTAGTGCGTCAGCTAGAATTTGGTTTGTTTGATTTCCGTATTCATTATGAATACCAGCCTAAGCTTTCCATTCAGCAAGTGCTTGATGAGGTGAGAGAAGAGGTGGCAGTGGTAAAACCCACCCCAAGTAACCGCTTCCAACACAGCTTTGGGCATATTTTTGCAGGGGGGTATGCTGCCGGTTACTACAGCTACCTGTGGGCAGAAGTGTTATCCGCAGATGCTTTCTCTCGCTTTGAGGAAGAGGGCGTTTTGAATGAGCAAGTGGGCCGCGAATTCCGCAAGCACATTCTTGCCAAAGGCGGCAGTGAGGAACCCTTAGATTTATTCATTGCTTTTCGTGGCAGAGAACCGAAAATAGATGCGCTACTTCGCCACAGTGGAATTGCAGCATGAGTATAAAACGCCAATTTATTGCCGGGGCCAAGTGCCCCGAATGCGGTGCCATGGATAAAATCCAACGGTGCCAAAGTGCTGAACGCACTTGGATGTACTGTCTTGCTTGTGAAATGACACGGTACATGGATGAAGAACCTGAGGCCGCTGCATTGGATGAATCCAACGAGCCCCAACCGGTGATCTGGAAATCACTTTAACCCTCTTGGGGCTAATGCTTGGTGTTTTCTTGTACAACGCCAAGGATTAGCCCTCCTTCCCCTGGGATTCTTGCACATTTTGTCATGGTCTATTGCCATGCATCAGGCTACCTTGTTTAGCCCGTGATTTTCTTATTGTTATGGCTATACCAATTTCAAGGCCTATTACCATGAATAATAATGTGTATTTTTCTTGGCGCTTTTTTCTTTATTTATTTTCCTTATTGCTAATTACCGCCTGCGGGAAAAGCCCTGACACCGATGAGGTAGTTCGCCCCGTGCGCCTCGCCACCCTGAGTGAAAACCAAAGCTTGCCGCAAATGGTGTTATCTGGGGAGGTACGTGCCCGCGTGGAATCCCGCTTGGGTTTTCGTGTGGCTGGGAAAATTGATGCTCGTTTTGTGGAGCTCGGCCAAACTGTGGAAAAAGGCGAGGTGTTAGCTCGCCTAGAACCCAGTGGTGAACAACTCAGTGTACGAGCGGCGGAGGCCCGTTTATCAAGTGCTAAAGCCGAACAAACGTTGGCCAAACGGGAGCTTAAAAGAGTAAAAGCCCTTTACGAGAAAGGCCATGTATCCGCCACCGAGTTTGATCGGGTTCAAATCACCCTAGATAACGCTAACGCTCAACGACAACAAGCAGAGGCGGATCTGAAGCTTTCTCGCAACCAATTGGATTACACCGAGCTCAAAGCAGATCAAGCGGGCATAGTGGTGGAGATTCTTGCCGATGAGGGAGAAGTGGTATCCGCCGGCCAACCCGTGGTGCAAATTGCAAAAAAGGGCACCCTAGAGGTACTCACCCACATCCCCGAGGATAAACTCCACATAGCGCAAAAGGCTAACGCCACCCTTAGTGTGTATACCCATCCCGATACCACCTTTGAGGGCCAATTACGTGAAATTTCTCGGGCTGCCGACCCCATCACCCGTATGTATGAAGCCCGCTACACCATAGTGGACCCAGCGCCCTTCATTACCTTGGGTCAAACTGCCACCGTGTTGTTGCATCAAGAAGAAGCCCTTCAAGGGCTAGCGGTGCCCCTTACCGCCTTAGTAAACCACCAAGACCAACACAGCGTTTGGGTGTTTGATCCCGACACACAAACCGTGGATACCGCCGCTGTGGAGGTGGTGGGCTTCACTGATCATCACGCCTTAATACAGGGACTCACCGCCGGCACCAAGGTGGTAACTGCAGGCGTTCATGTGCTCAACCCGGGGCAAAAAGTTCGCCCCTTGGAGGAGTAATCCATGGCTTCCTCTCGCTTTAATTTATCGCGTTGGGCCATTGAGCATCCCACCATTACGGTTTACTTTTTGCTCGTGCTCATTGTGGCTGGGGCCCTATCGTACTTTTCCTTAGGTCAGGATGAAGACCCTCCCTTTAGCTTCCGAGTGGCGGCTGTACGCGCCTTCTGGCCTGGGGCCACCGCTGAACAGATGGCGGAACAAGTGGCCGATAAAATCGAAGAAACCCTGCAAGAAGTACCCTACGCGGATCAAATTCGCAGCTACTCCAAAGCAGGAGAAACCACGCTGATTCTAGAGCTGCTAGATAACACCCCCGCCAAAGAGATTCCCGAAACTTGGCATCAGTTGCGTAAAAAAATTAACGCCATGGCGGTGAACTTACCCCAAGGGGTGCAGGGCCCCTTTGTGGATGATGAGTTTGGTGATGTTTACGGTATTATTTATGGGCTATCCGCCGATGGTTATAGTTGGGCGGAGCTTGAGGACTACGCCGACCGAGTGCGCCAAGAGCTATTGCGCATTCCCGATGTGGCCAAGGTGGAGTTTTTTGGTAAACAATCCCGCCGATTGTATGTGGAGGTTTCCCAGCGTCGCTTATCCCAACTCGGCATTAATATGCAGGAAGTGGTGGATGAAATTCAGCGGCAAAACCAAGTGGCAGACACAGGCGTGCTGCGCACCCAAGAAGAAAACATTCAGGTGCGCGTAAGCGGGCAATTTTCAGCGGCGGAAGAACTCGCCCTCATGCCCCTACGCTTTGGTGAACGCGCCTTCCAATTGCAGGATATTGCCAAGGTGCATCAAGGTTATTCCGATCCTGCCGACCCTAAAACCCGCTTCCAACAAAAAGAGGTGGTGGCCATTGGGGTTTCCATGGTGAAGGGAGGCGATATTATTCGCCTTGGCGAGGCGCTGAAAAAGCATGAGCCACGCATTCAAGCCATGCTCCCCGTGGGTATTGAGTTGGAACAAATTCAAAACCAACCCGAAGTGGTACAGCGCTCTGTTCAAGAGTTTCTCCAGGTACTGCTTGAGGCGTTGATCATTGTGTTGGGGGTAAGCTTTGTGGCCCTTGGATTTAAACGCCACCCCCTACGAGTGGATGTGCGCCCAGGTTTGGTGGTGGCGCTTTCCATTCCCACTGTATTGGCCATTACCTTCTTGATCATGAAGCAGTGGGGTATTGATCTGCACAAGGTTTCCTTGGGCTCGCTGATTATTGCCTTAGGCCTAATGGTGGATGACGCCATTATTATTATTGAAATGACAGCACGAAAACTGGAAGAGGGCCTTGATCGCTTTGCGGCAAGCACCTATGCCTACTCAGCCACTGCCATGCCCATGCTAACCGGAACCCTTATTACCGCTGCGGGCTTTTTACCCATTGGGCTTGCGCAATCCTCTGTGGGTGAATACGCCTTTGCCATCTTTGGGGTAACCACGGTGGCGGTGTTGGTATCTTGGCTCGTATCTGTGTATTTCGTACCTTACATTGGGTTTCATATTTTGAAGGAAAGGCCCGACCGTGGCGAACAACTCTTTGATGTGTTTGATGGCCCCATGTACAACCGCATACGCCGCGCGGTGCACTGGTGTGTGGTCCACAAGCGCACCACCATAGTATTCACCTTAGCGGCCTTTGTATTGGGCTTGGGTGGCCTGAAAGTGGTGGAAAAGCAATTCTTCCCGGAATCCAACCGCCCTGAGGTTTTAGTGGATTTATGGATGCCTGAAGGCAGTGCCTTGGAGGCCATGGAAAAGGTGGTGCACAAGGTGGAAGAGAAGCTATTTACTATAGAGGAAGTGGGCACAGTTACCTCCTTTGTGGGCACGGGTGCCCCTCGCTTTTATCTTTCCTTGGATCAGATTTTTCCACAATCTAACGTGGCTCAGCTCATTATTACGCCCACCAAAGCAGAGGAAAAGGTGCGTGATGCCATGTTGGCACAGATCAATAAGGTGCTAAATGAACACTTCCCCGAGGTGAGACCGAGAGCGCGATTACTGCCCAACGGGCCACCCGTGGCCTATCCTGTGCAATTCCGCGTGGTGGGCCCAGATCTCAACACCGTTCGCCACTATGCCGATGAAGTGCGCGCCTATTTAGAAGCCGATGCCGATATGCGCGGCGTGAATGATAACTGGAATGAAAAGGTAAAAACCCTCCAACTAGAGGTGGATCAAGCCCGCGCCCGTGCACTGGGTGTTTCTTCACAAACCATTGCCCAAGCAGCTGAAACCCTACTCAACGGCGTGCCGGTGGGCGAATACCGCGAGAATAATCGCACCATTCCCATTATGTTGCGTCAGCCTGCGGAAGAACGTTCACAATTACAATCTGTGGCCAGCGCTTACATGCCCACAGCCAAGGGCCGCTATGTGCCCATTTCACAGGCAGCCAAAATTAACTTTGGTTGGGAGTACGGTGTGATTTGGCGCCATAACCGTGATTACGCTGTCACTGTTCAAGGGGATGTGCGCCCTGGTATTCAAGGCTCCACCGTGGCTGAGCGCTTGGAAAAAGAACTGCAAGAAAAATTCAGCCACCTACCGCCTGGGTATTATTTGCAAACCGCTGGTACCTTGGAGCAATCCTCCAAAGGAGAAAGCTCCATTATGGCATGGGTGCCCCTTATGCTATTTATTATGTTTACCCTGTTGATCTTCCAACTGCGTAGCTTCTCGCGCAGTGTGTTGGTGTTTATCACGGGCCCCTTAGGCATTGTGGGAGCAGTAACCGCCTTGATTGTTCTAAACCAACCCTTAGGTTTTGTAGCCTTCCTCGGGGTAATTGCGCTTAACGGTATGATTATTCGCAACTCAGTGATCTTAATTGATCAAATTGAGCAAGATATTGCCCTTGGGGTAGAACCATGGAAAGCAGTGGTGGATTCGGCCGTACGTCGTTTCCGCCCCATTACCCTCACTGCCATCACCGCCGTGCTTGCCATGGTACCTTTGGCTCGCAGTAACTTCTGGGGGCCCATGGCGGTGGCTATTATGGGTGGGTTAATTATTGCCACCGTGCTCACCCTGCTTAGCCTACCCGCCATGTATGCAGCGTGGTTTAAAGTGAAGGCACCTAAAAAGCTGTCCTCTTCATAGCAATGCTTAAGCCCCATGCCCATTGCATGGGGCTTTTCAGATTGTTTACTCAAGCGGCTTTCCCTATACTTAAACACACAACATTTGAGGGGGAAGACCCGTGATCAACACTATAATTACCCTTGCGGTAATGGCTTTATTATTGCTGTACACCATTGGCGTGTATAACCACTTAGTGGCGCTGCGAAACCGTTATCGCAACGCCTTTGCTCAAATTCATGTTCAACTGCAACGTCGTCATGATTTAATCCCCAACCTAGTGGAAACCGCTAAACGCTATTTACAACACGAGGAAGATACCCTCACCCGTGTAATCCAAGCTCGGCAACAAGCTGTTCAGGCCCAAGGAAAAGCGCAACAATCCCCCGATAACAGCGCCTTGCTGAGCCAGCTTAGCCAAACAGAAAATAACCTTAGCCAAGCATTAATGCGCTTTCATGCCGTGGCAGAAAACTACCCAGAACTAAAAGCCAACACCACCATGGTGGAGCTCATGGAGGAGCTAAGCAGTACCGAAAACCGCATTAGTTTTGCTCGCCAAGCCTTCAACGATGGGGTAATGCAATACAACACCTACCGTGAGCAATTTCCGCAAAATCTTGTGGCTAGCGTAGGTGGG
The DNA here is from genome assembly GCA_937943665.1 of uncultured Alcanivoracaceae bacterium. Taxonomy (GTDB): domain Bacteria; phylum Pseudomonadota; class Gammaproteobacteria; order Pseudomonadales; family Alcanivoracaceae; genus CALEAR01. The sequence continues at coordinate 2,606 of CALEAR010000134.1, read as the reverse complement.
TTTACCGAAGCCACCTTACTCACCTTAGAAAACCCTGACGCCAAACAGGCGGTTAAGGTGAATTTTAATTAATGGACTTCTTCCAGCGTCAAACCATCGCTAAGCGAAATAGCCGCCGCTTATATGTGCTCTTCGCCTTGGCGTTGGCCGTACTAGTGATATTGGTGAATATGGGGGTGTTCTCCCTTTGGATTCTCACCCAACCACACTATAGCGCCATGGCACAAGGGTGGCGCCACTATATCACTTCCCCCATGGCCACTTGGGTTTCCGTAATCACCCTGGTGGTATTTTCCTTAGGCACTGTGCAACGGTTTTGGCAATTACGTGGCAACGGCCTTGCCCTTATTCCCTTACTCAAGGCGCAAGAAATTATACCCGCCCCCTCACAACCCCCATCCCACAAACAGTTCATCAATGTAGTGGAGGAGATGTCCGTGGCATCCCACGTGCCGGTGCCGCGTTTGTTTGTATTGCCCGAAGAAGCCGCCATTAATGCCTTCGTTACCGGAACACCTAACCAATATGCCTTAGTGATCACCCAAGGTGCACTTACACAGCTTAACCGAGATGAGCTGCAAGCCGTGGTGGCTCATGAATTCAGCCACATACTGCATCAGGATGTGAGCATCAACCTACGTATGGTGTCGCTGCTAGCGGGTTTGGTGGCTGTTTCCCATTTGGGCAGGCTAATGGTGCGTTATTCTGTTTATGCGCCTCGCCAACTGCAGGATAAACGGTTGGGCGCAGGGGCGAATGCCTTTATCGTGGTGTTTTTAGGAGCTATGTTGTGGGTGGCCGGTTATGCGGGGTTATTACTTGGTAGGTTAATTAAAGCCGCCGTGAGCCGGCAGCGGGAGCTCCTCGCTGATGCCACCGCCGTGCAGTTCACTCGCAACCCCCATGGGCTAGCCGGGGCGCTAATGAAAATTCAGCAAGGCCCTGGTTCACAGATGCAATCCTCCCTTGCGGAAGACATTAGCCACATGTGCTTTGCAGATGCAGTACCTATTTTTTTCACTCGCTTATTCTCCACCCATCCGGATACTCACACCCGATTACAACACCTAGGCCCTGGGTGGATAGCCCGCGCCCGTGTGCGCCAGCAAGCCACACCTTGCCCCATGCCTTCCACCACTTCCTTAGGGTATGCGCGCCAACTGCTGAAAGAAATTCCCCCCTCTCTTCACTACACGGTGAGCGAACCCCGTGGGGCAAGCCTCATGCTATATGCCTTGATACTGGCACAAAGCAAGAAACCAATATTGCCTAAAGGGCTTACCTATGAGGAAAAGAAAACTCTACTCGCCCTCATTAAAGAAGCTAGGTTATTTTCACCGCGGTGGTTATTACCCTTGGTGGATTTATCTCTCCCCGCCATTCAGCGCCTACCCAAAGAAGATTACAAAAGCTTCATTAAGCAGCTAGATGTATTAATTAAAGCCGATGGCCACATTAGTTTGTTTGAGTTTTTAGTACGTCAAAGCTTGTATTGGCGGCTCCACCCTCAAACAGAGGAACCCACCCCACACCTCACCCTGCAACAGGTGGCAACCTCACTACAGCGACTATTTTCCGCACTTATCCACACTAGCGCTAGTACTCCTGAAGCACAGCGCACCTTATTTGCGCAACATGCGGCTGCCATGCTGCCAAACGGAAGGGCATTGCTTGAGCCAAAACGCTGCACCTTACCCTTGCTAGCCAAAGCATTGCATCAACTGCGCATACTGAATCCTATTTATAAAACCATGGTAATGAATACCTGTGCGGATATTGTTGTAGCGGATAAGGTAATTAAGGTAGAAGAATTAGAAATGTTAAGGCTCATTAGCTTGATGATGGAAAGCCCCATGCCTGATTTATCACAGTATGCACAGGGCGCAACCTCTGTTACGCCCTGATCTCACCCTTATAGGGTTTGTAGCCTTTCCTTAGCGGCTTGATACTCCTTTGCTAAACGTTCCACAAGCGCTTGCGCGGGTAAGATATCCTTCACCGCTGCAATACCTTGGCCACAACCCCAAATATCGCGCCAAGCTTTGGCTTGCTCTTTTTCCTCCTCATTACCGCCACCAAAATTCATAATGAAGGGATCACGCTCAGGTAAATTATCAGGATCTAGGCCCGCTGCACGAATACTGGGTGCTAAGTAGTTCCCTGTAACCCCTGTAAAATAGCTTGAGCTCACAATATCATCAGAGGTGCCATCCACAATGGCTTGCTTATAAGCCTCCACGGCGTTGGCTTCTTCTGTGGCGATAAAGGGCGAACCAATGTAAGCAAAATCCGCTCCCATGGCTTGAGCCGCTAAAATAGCCCCCCCATTGGCAATGGCTCCAGAAAGCGCTAAGGGGCCATCAAACCACTCACGGATTTCTTGAATTAAGGCGAAGGGGCTTTTGGCACCGGCGTGGCCACCAGCACCTGCTGCTACCGCAATCAAACCATCGGCACCCTTTTCAATGGCCTTTTGTGCAAAGCGGTTATTAATCACATCATGGAGCACCACACCACCATAGGCGTGCGCTGCTTGGTTAACCTCTTCGCGAGCACCTAAGGAGGTAATCACAATGGGTACTTTATATTTTTCGATCACCGCCATA
>CALEAR010000133.1 GCA_937943665.1 uncultured Alcanivoracaceae bacterium | reverse complement strand
ACAGTCACTACGACTTATCACGCCATACCTGCAAATTAGGGCCATAGGTTTCAAACCATTGCTGCTCTTGCAGTTGCGCCTCAAGGGCTTGGTACTTTTCTTGTTGTTCGTTATACGCCAATTCCGCTAAATTAAGTGCTGCTTTGGCACTGTGCCATCGCTGCCAAAAACCTATTCGGCGCTCCTTACGCAAGGCGTTTTTCTCTTGTTCTAATGCTTGCTTTTCTTCTTGGAGCCTTGCGAGTGCGATTTTAGCGCTGTGCCACTCCTGATAAACAGGTGCGATGGCTTGAGCCTGTTCATGGGTTATTAACTGTTGCTCTTGGGGTGCAAACTCTTGCCAAGCCGCTTGTGCCGCCTCCAAAGCCGCATGGCTAAGGCTTTGCTGCTTTTTAGCCTGTTGCACAGCCTCATGCCACTGCATACCCGCTTGGCACTGTTCCCGTTGCTGCTTTAAGATCTCAATGTCTTCATTAAGCTTTTGCAGCTGCTGCTCCAGATCGTTTCTTTCCTCTGCCCCCAAGCACTGTACATGGCCAAGCAAATTGCGCTCTTGCTCCAGCGCTTGCTTCTCTTCACGGTGGCGTTCAAACACAGCTTGCGAAATGCGAGCATAAATTTCCGTGCCTGTCATGCGCTCAAGCAGCGCTGCTTTTTCGGCGTCGTTGGCCTCTAAAAAGGCGGCAAACCCACCTTGGGCCAACAACACAGAGCGAGTGAAACGATGAAAATCTAGCCCTGTGATCCGCTCCACCGCTTGTAGCTTTTTGGTGAGCTGATCTTCTAAGGGCTTCTGCCCTTGAGACAAATAAGCTTCGGCGGGTTGTAAATTTCCTGTGGGTTTGTGGCGCGCTCTGCGCTGATGCCAAGAAGCTGTGTAGCGCTGTCCTTGCACTTCAAAATCCACCTCCGCAAAGCAGCTTGCGGTGTGGCGTGTCATAATGGGATTGTGGTTTTGGCTAATATTGCCCAAGCGCGGTGTACGGTGATATAACGCCAAACAAATGGCATCTAAAATGGTGGTTTTGCCCGCCCCTGTGGCACCGGTAATGGCGAACAGCCCATTGTTCTCAAAGGGGGGCTGGGTGAAATCAATTTCCCAGCGGCCCTTCAAGGAATTGAGATTCTCAAAGCGTAACGCCAAGATCCTCATGGTGTTTCCTCAAGCTCTTGCACCACTTGTTTATACAATGCGGTTAAGGTGTGAACCTGCTCAGCTGTAAGATCCGTTTCACTTAAGCGGCGTGCAAACACATCCCCATGCTGTAATTCCTCAAGGGTTTCATTCGCTTGACGCACCGCTCCTTTAGGGCCATGAACCCCCATGCGGCGAATGCGTAGCACTTCCACCGATTTCCCTTCCACCATGGCGGCAATGCGCTGGTGCAAATCGGAAAGGTAATCCTGTTCCTGCACTTGTAGCTCCACCCAAAGGGGTGTTTCACCAGTGGGCAAAGCCTCAATAGCGGTTCTTAGTTGCGCTAAATTACCTTTTAACACCCGCATGGGCTGAAACTGCGGCACCTCAATGGGTTGCACTAAGGGCGTTTCCTTCCCGTTTAAACTTACCTTTAGCACTTGCTTGGCAGCACCAAGTTCATCAAAGCTCAAGGCAATGGGGGAACCGCTATAACGAATATGTTCCGTGCCACCCACCGCTTGCGCTCGATGGATATGGCCTAAGGCTAAATAATCAAAAGGAGGAAAAGCATCCACGGGAAAATGCGCCAAGGAGCCCACGTAAATATCCCGCACGGATTCACTAAGCTGTGCGCCAAACGTGGTTAAATGGCCCGTGCCCACAATAGGAACCGCCAATCCCTTAGCTAAGGCCGCCTCATACACTGCTTGGTAATAGTGTTGAATGGCCTCCATCATTTTGCTTTGTATATGTTCGTGCTGCACCTCTTGGTTAAGGCGCACCAGATCCCGAGGACGAATAAAAGGTAAGGCGCACACCAAACAAGCCATTTCTCCCGTGGGGTAATGCAAAGGTACCACCAAGGATTCAGGGTCCTCCGCCACGGCAGGAATCACATGCACCTTTAAACGCTTTAGCAGCCCTTGGTTTTCCGCAAGCACCGCCACAGAATCATGGTTTCCCGCCACTAGCACCAGCTCACAGCCCACATCCGCAAGCGCCTCCGCTGCTTGGTTGTATAAAGCGCGGGCATAACTTGGTGGTGCTCCTGTATCAAAGATATCGCCAGCCACTATTACGGCGTGAATCCCTTCAGCATTCACCGTATCCACGAGCCAAGCGATGAAAGCTTCATGCTCAGCTTGTCGGCTTTTGCCCATTAAATTCTGGCCTAGGTGCCAATCAGAGGTATGTAACAAACGAAACGGTTCCATAGGATGTCTTCTTAGTGCGTAACAGGAGCCAAGTTTGGCAGCGCTGTGCGACAACCTCTGTCGCACACTACAGGTTTTCCTTCACCTTCTGTTTATATTCTAGGCTAGGCACCAATTCATGATAGCGACACTTTAGAATATGGAAGGCCTCCTCCACATCATCGGTAATATGGAACAGGTGTAAATCTTCCTCTGAAATACAGCCCTCTGCTAATAAGGTGTGGCGCAACCAATGCACCAACCCTTGCCAGTACTCACTGCCATAGAGCACCACAGGGAAAGGGGCGATTTTCTCCGTTTGTATCAGGGTGAGGGCTTCAAACAACTCATCTAAGGTGCCAAAGCCTCCAGGAAATATCACAAAACCCACCGCATACTTCACAAACATCAGTTTGCGCAAAAAGAAGTAGCGAAAGTGCAGGCTAATATCTTGGGCACTGTTCGCCTTCTGTTCCATGGGTAATGCAATGTTCAAACCAATGGAATGGGCCCCTTTGCCAAAGGCCCCGCGGTTGCCGGCTTCCATAATGCCAGGGCCACCCCCTGTGAGCACATTAATGCCCGCTTGGGAGAGCTTTTCGCCCAAGGCCATGGCCGCTTGATAATAGGGGGAATCTTCCCGCAAACGGGCGCTACCGTATAACGTAACGGAGGGCCCTAAATCAGCTAGCTTTTCAATGCCATTAACGAGTTCAGCATTAATGCGATGAACCCGCCAGGCTTCTCGCATGCGTTTATCATCCATAGGAAAACACTCGTTAAGGTTATTACTTTTTGCGCGATGCCTTTGCTTTCGTGGCCACCACCCACTTGCCATCACGGTATTCCGCTGTCCAGCCTGTGGGTTTGCCATCTTTTTCCGACATCACATATTGCTCTTTGGTTTTGCGGCGGAAACGCAATACGGTTTTGTTACCTTCATCATCGGTTACAGGCGCCTCAGCAATATACTTGTGTTTGGGATCTAGCTGATCCTTCACCGTGAGAATTTCCTCAATTAAAGGCGCACGGGTTTCACGATTACGTGGAAACTGGCTTGCCGCCAGGAACAACCCTGCAGCACCATCGCGCAACAAGTAGTAATCATCCACTTTCTGACAGCGCAAATGAGGCATGGGAATAGGGTCAGCCTTTGGTGGTGCGGGCTCACCGTTTCTCAATAATTTACGGGTATTGGTGCACTCTTTATTAGTGCACTTAAAGTATTTACCAAAACGGCCTGTGAGCAGCTGCATATCACTACTGCATTTATCGCACTCCAAGGTAGGGCCATCGTAACCTTTGATGCGGAACTCGCCCTGCTCCACCTCAAAACCTGAGCAATCAGGGTTGTTACCACAAATGTGAAGCTTGCGCTTCTCATCAAGCAAATAGTTATCCATGGCGGTACCGCACTTTGGACAACGGTGCTTTAAGCGATGCTGAAGGGCTTCGGCTTCTTCATCATCATCCGCCTTTACGGCCTCATCGCCGGGCATAAGGTTCATGGTTTGCGTGCAGCGCTCTTTGGGTGGCAACCCATACCCCGAGCACCCTAGGAAAACCCCAGTGGTACCTGTGCGAATCTGCATATGGCGCGAACAACTTGGGCACTTAATATCCGTATCGGTGGGCAGGTTGGCGCGCATGCCTCCTTCCGCTTGTTTGCCATCACCATCACCCTGTGCGGCCTGCAAACGCTTTTGGAAGTTAGCATAGAATTCATCAAGCACATCCCGCCAATGCACATCACCCTTAGCAATTTGGTCTAAGGTTTCTTCCATGCGTGCGGTGAAGTCGTAATCCATTAAATCAGGGAAACACTCCACCAAACGGTCAGTCACAATATCGCCGATTTTTTCAGCATAAAAGCGACGATTTTCAAGGCGCACATAGCCTCTATCTTGAATGGTGGAAATAATAGACGCATAGGTGGATGGTCGCCCAATACCTCGCTTTTCTAGCTCTTTCACCAGGCTAGCTTCGGTGTAACGCGCCGGGGGTTTAGTGAAGTGCTGTGTGCTATCCAAGGCCACAATGCTGAGGGTATCGCCTTTTTGCAAATCAGGGAGCACCACATCTGCTTGGCCTCGGCGGCTCATGGGTGGCAGGATTTTCGTCCAACCATCAAACTGCATAATGCGGCCGCGAGCCTTTAACTCATACCCCTGTGCCTCTGCTGTAATGGTGCTACTTAAGTAACGGGCAGGCGGCATTTGACAGGCAATAAACTGACGACGAATTAAATCGTATAAGCGCTGGGCATCACGCTCCATATCGCTAAGCATTTCAGGTGTAATACTCACCTGCGAGGGACGAATGGCCTCGTGAGCCTCTTGGGCACCATCGCGGCTGGAATAATAAATAGGCTTCTCTGGGAGATATTTCTCCCCTAGCTCGGCGTTGATCCACTTACGGCATGCAGTAATGGCATCCGTACTTAAGTTAGTGGAATCCGTACGCATATAGGTGATGTGTCCTGCTTCATACAACCGCTGGGCGAGCATCATGGTTTTCTTCACTGAAAAGCCCAAGCGCGTGCTTGCGGCTTGCTGCAATGTGGAAGTAATAAAAGGTGCGCTCGTTACGTCCACTGCCAATTTCTATTATTTAAGCAACTATTACACGGA